>NZ_JBGVSA010000013.1:0-119781 GCF_041807905.1 Uliginosibacterium sp. sgz301328 | reverse complement strand
GCGATGCGGCCGGGCTCGAAGCCTACAGTGCCCGCCGCGCGTTGTTCCTGGACGCCATCGCGCGTCTCGGCCAGCACATGGACGACGGCCCCGCGAGCGACGCGCTGGAGCAATTGTCCACGCGGGAAGGCCGCATCTGGGCGCAGTTGCAGTCGCAATCGCCGGCAACGGGTGCGGCCAGCGCCGGCGCCAGTGCGGTGATCGCGGACTTCGTCGCCATGGGCGATGTGTCGGAAAGCCTCGTCAAGCAGGCCGATGCGCGCATCGAGGCCGAAATCGCCGGCCTGCGCGAACAATCCGCCGCCGCGCGGCGACGCATGCTCACGCAACTGTGGCTGCTCATCCCGATCGGCCTGCTCCTGGCGGGCGGCGTGATCCTGCTGATACGGCGCCCCATCCGCCAGCTTGGCGCGGGTATTCGCGGGCTGGGAGAGGGGCAGCTCGACAAGCCGATCCGCGTCACCGGTCCGCACGATCTCGAAGTGCTCGGCGCCCAACTGGACTGGCTGCGTACGCGGCTGGCCGAGGTCAACGCGCAGAAGACACGCTTCCTGCACCACGTATCGCATGAGCTGAAAACGCCGCTGACAGCCATCCACGAGGGCTCGCAACTGCTGGGCGAAGGCATCAGCGGGCCACTCACGGGCGAACAGCGCGAGATCGTGCGCATCCTGCGCGACAACACCGCGCGCCTGCGCCGGCTCATCGAGGATCTGCTCGACTACAACGGCATGCGCTCGCGCCCCGCCCGGCTGCGCCGCGAACGCTTCGTCGCTGGCGAGGTCTTTTCGATGATTGCCGACGACCAGAAGCTCGCCCTTTCCGCCCGCAGTCTCACGCTGCGCCAGAGCGGCGCCAGCCTTTTGCTCGACGCCGACCGCGAAAAGCTGCGCGTGATACTCGACAATCTCGTCTCGAACGCGATCAAGTTCGCGCCCGAAAACAGCGAGGTGGAACTCTCGGCGCACCTCGGCGAAGGCAGTGCCCTGCTCGAAGTGGCCGACAGCGGCCAGGGCATCGCGCCCGAGCTGGCACAGAGAATGTTCGAACCCTTCGTGCAAGGGCCTTTGCCGGCCGGCGCGCCGATCAAGGGAACCGGATTGGGCCTGTCCATCGTCAAAGAACTGGTCAGCGCCCATGGTGGTGAGGTTGAACTGCTACCCAATCAGCCCTGCGGCACGCGCGTGCGCGTACGCCTGCCGCAGGCCGCTATAACAAAACCATGATGTCCTTCTCGATGAGATTCCTATCGCTCGTGGCGATGATTGCCTCCTGCGCGATGTCCGGCTGCGCAACAGCCGATCGTGCCCCGGTGCGCGCCGCACCCACAAAGGTTGTCGCCACGCAGACCGAAGTGAACGGCGATTACCTGACCACACTCGCCAGCCGCATCAAGACCGAAACGCCGGCCGAACTGGCCTCGGACGCCGATGCCTTGCAAAAGGCATACAGTGCGCGCCGCACCGAAGACAACCGACTCAGGCTCGCCGCCTTCCTCGCGCTCGCGCCGGCCCCAAATGGCGACCGAGGCAAGGCCGTCGCGCTGCTCGACGTGCCGCCGGGCGAGGCCAACGGACGCGGACGCACGCATCCGGTGGCCCAATTGTTGCTGCCTCTTCTGCAAGACTCGAAGCGCGCCGACGAAGCCCTTTCCACGACGCAGCAGAAACTGCGCGACGAGCAGAAGC
Organism: Uliginosibacterium sp. sgz301328; assembly: GCF_041807905.1. Taxonomy (NCBI): domain Bacteria; kingdom Pseudomonadati; phylum Pseudomonadota; class Betaproteobacteria; order Rhodocyclales; family Zoogloeaceae; genus Uliginosibacterium; species Uliginosibacterium sp. sgz301328. The sequence goes on along the minus strand of NZ_JBGVSA010000013.1, from coordinate 118,093 downwards.
GAAGTGATTCCCTGCAACAGAAGCTCGATGCCATTCGGGATATCGAAAAACAGATGCTCGAGCGAACGCCGGTACCTCAGAAATGACGCATCGCCCCAAGATTCTCCTTGTAGACGACGACCCCGACCTGCTCCGCCTGCTGACCATCCGCCTCAAAGCCTCTGGTTTCGACATCACCACCGCAGAGCACGCCGAGGCTGCGCTCGCGCAGCTTGCGGGCAGCCGCCCCGACCTGCTGGTGACCGACCTGCGCATGCCCGGCATGGACGGCATGGCGCTGTTCGAAGCCGTACGCCAATCGCATCCCAGCCTGCCGGTGATCGTGCTCACCGCGCACGGCAACATTCCCGAGGCGGTCGAAGCGACGCGACGCGGGGTGTTCGGCTATCTGACCAAGCCGTACGACGCGGCCGAACTGATCGAACAGATCCAGCGCGCGATCGGTCTGGCGGGCCCCGCCGCCGATGAGCCGTCGGGCAGCGGCGACAACGATTGGCGCTCCGCCATCCTGACCCGCAGCCCGCTGATGGAAGACTTTCTCCAGCAGGCCCGACTGGTCGCCCGCTCCGAAGTCAGCGTGTTCATCTCCGGCCCCAGCGGCGCGGGCAAGGAACTGCTCGCGCGCGCCATCCACAAGGCCAGCGCGCGCGCCGACAAACCTTTCGTGGGCGTCAATTGCGGCGCCATTCCCGAACCGTTGCTCGAATCGGAACTCTTCGGCCACGTGAAGGGTTCCTTCACCGGTGCGCACCGCGACCACGAAGGACTATTCATGGCCGCACAGGGTGGCACCTTGTTCCTGGATGAAATCGGCGACATGCCGCTGGCATTGCAGGTCAAGCTGTTGCGCGTGCTTGAAGAAAGACAGGTTCGCCCCGTCGGCGCCACGCGCAGCGTGCCGATCGACGTGCGCATCATCTCGGCGACCCACCGCAACCTCGACGTGGCGCGGACCGAGGGCCGCTTCCGCGACGATCTCTACTACCGCCTGAACGTGGTCGCGCTGGCGATCCCGCCGCTGGCGGAACGGCGCGAAGACATCCCACTGCTGGCCAACCACTTTCTCAAGCGGCTGGCACAACGGTACGAGCGCACGGTGAACGCCTTCGCACCCGAGGCCATGGAGCTGCTCGTCGCCGCGCCCTGGCCGGGTAACGTGCGCCAGTTGCTCAACGTCGTCGAGCAGACGGTGGCGCTATCGACCACGCCATTGATCCCCGCCTCGCTGGTGCAGCGCGCCATCCAGGAAGATCAACCCGCCATCGAGTCCTTCGACGAAGCGCGCCGTCGCTTCGAGCGCGACTACCTGATTCGCCTGCTTCGGCTGACCGAGGGCAACGTCAGCCAGGCCGCGCGGCTCGCCAAGCGCAACCGCACCGAGTTCTACCGCCTGCTCTCGCGCCATCAACTGGAGCCCGGCGCATTCAAGGCGACGGCCGAACTGGCCTGAAGGATGCCGGGGCGATCACTTCGCCCGGCATCCAGCCGCACCTGCAATCGATCCAGCAGCCGACCGATGTTCTTGCCAACGTACATCTACGGTGTGGAGGGCGCCAGGCCCTCCGCCGCCTCGCGCTCCGCGATGCGGTTGCGCCACACATCGCCACGCCCGGTATCGGCAGCATGGCATCGCGCCCGTTATGCCGTTTCCTTCACACACCCAGAAACGACCGATGACATCGATCGCGTCGCAGCACCGCCTGCCAGCACTTATTGCCCCGGCACTCGATGGCAACCCGCGCGATGCGCTTGCCATAATCCGGCTCAATGCGCTTCGCAGTGCGTCGTTTCAGGCCGCCGGGCGCCGTTGATCCGCTTGGAGTCCGTCATGGCGGGGACGGCGACGGGCGACTAACATCGCGCGATACCTCTTGCCGGATTGCCGCCGATGAAACTGCCCCGCCGTTTTGCCCTCTTCCTGCGCGTCGTGCTCGTTGCGCTCACGCTCGGCCTGCTGTCCCCTTTGCCGGCTTTCGCACTGTCGGCTAAGGAGGAAGCCCGCGTCGACGCCATGCTGGCGGCGCTGGCCAAGCGCACCGATCTCGTGTTCATCCGCAACGGCGAAAAGCACAACGCTGCCGATGCGGTGGCGCACCTCAGGCTCAAGCTGTCGCGCACGCGCAATCGCCTCGATACGGCAGAAGAGTTCATCGACAAGGTCGCGTCGTCCTCGTCGATGTCGGGCGAGCCCTACACCATCCAGCAAGCCGGCAAACCAGCCCAACCCGCCAAGCCGTTCCTCCACGAACTGCTCAAGCAGGTCAGCCCTTAGCAGGGACGAGCAGCGCCTCCTGCGCCACGTCGAGGAAAGCGCGGGCGGCGTGCGAGAGGTAGCTCTCCTTCATCCAGATGAAGGCGAGCCGCCACGGGATGTGCGGGTCATTGAGCGTGGCCCACGTGAAGCGACGGGGATCGAGCCGCTCGCACAGGCGACGCGGCAGGAGCGCCACGCCAAGGCGCGCGGAGACCAGTTCGGCGATGAAATCCCACTGCCCGCTGCGCGCGGCGATGCGCGGGGAAAATCCGGCTTCGCGGCAGGCCGCGGCAATGCGGTCGGCCAGCGCAAAACCTTCGTTGAAGAGAATCAGCGGTTCGTCGCGCAACTGCCCGATGGCGACGGCCTGGCGCTTCGACCACACCGAACCGGCAGGCGCCAGCAGGCACAGGTCTTCGCTGGAGAACTCCTGGGTGGCAAGTTCCTCGCGCGCCGTGGGCAGTACCGTCACGGCCAGTTCGAGATCGCCCGCCAGAATGCCGCGCTCCAGGTCGCGCGCACCGTCCTCGGTCAGCATCAACTCCACTTCTGGATAGCGCTCGCGATAAGCGCGCACCACGGGCGCGAAAAACGCGGTCCCGACCATGGGCGGCAAGCCCATGCGCAAGGGGCCGCGCACGCGTTGCCCGAGCGATTCGAGTTCGCCTTGCAGGCGCGCCGAAGCCGCCAGCACCGCCTGCCCCTGCTCGAACACCACGCGGCCCGCATCGGTCAGGCGCACGCCGCGCCCTTCACGCAGCAGCAAAGGCGTGCCGAGCTCATCTTCGAGCGCCCGGATCATCTTGCTGATGGTGGGTTGCGTGACGAACAGGTTGCTGGCCGCGCGTGTAAAGCTGCCGGTGCGAACGACCTCGATCAGACAACGCAGCGCTTTGAGTTCCATCGCTCCTCCCCCAACCGGCAAGTCATTCCATATTGGAATCGATTTTATTCCAATAATTCATTTTCATTATGGGTCGCAGAGCGCCTACACTTGGCACAGATTCCCGATGCAGCCGTCCACCCGCATGACCACGCCCGCCGTCCCCTCGCCCGCCAGCCGCACCCAGCGCTTCATCGTCGTCGCCTCGCAGGTGATGCTGATCGCGCTGATCTGGATCTGCGCCGATATCGTCTCGCGCAGGTTCCTGCCGCAGGTGCCGAGCAGCCTGCTGGGCCTGGGCGTCGTACTGGCATTGCTGTGGACGGGTGTGATCCGGCGCGACTGGCTGGCGCATGGCGCCGGCTGGCTGATCAGCGAAATGCTGTTGTTCTTCATCCCGGCCGTGATCGCCATCATCCAGTACCCCGACATGATCCGCCGCAACGGGCTGGCGATCTTCGTCGTCATCGTCGGCAGCACCGTCTGCGTCATGGCCAGCACGGCGCTCGCCGTGGATGCCACATGGCGGATCCAGGCGTGGCATGCGCGCCGGCGCGAACGCATGGCGGCGGAGAAGCAAGCATGAGCGGGTGGCTTGCCACGGCCTGCCTGGTCGTCACCGTGGCGCTGTACTTTGCGATGAAGCGCGTGCACCGCCAGTACAAGCGCGTATGGCTGTCGCCGATGATCGTGGTGCCCGCGATCCTGATCTGTGCGCTACTGATCACGCACATCCCCTACGTCACCTATGCCTCGCGCAGCCACTGGCTGAGCTGGATGCTCGGGCCCGCCACGGTCGCCTTCGCCATCCCCATCTACGACTACCGCGACACCATCCGCCGCCACTGGCTGCCGCTGGTGGTGGGCGTATGCGTCGGCATGACGGTGGCGGTCGTGTCGTCGGTGGCGCTGGCGCGTCTCATGCATCTGCCGGAAACACTCGAACGCAGCCTTGCGGTGCGTTCGATCAGCACGCCCTTCGCCATGATCGCCGCGCCCGAACTCGGCGGCGCGGCAGACCTCGCGGCAGTGTTCGTGGTGGTCACCGGCGTGTGCGGCATGATGCTGGGCGAATGGCTGCTGGCGTTTCTGCCGGTGCGGTCGAGCCTGGCGCGCGGTGCGCTGTTCGGCGCGGGCGCCCACGCGGCCGGCACGGCCACGGCTCACGGCCGCAGCGTGGATGAAGGCGTGGTGTCCAGCCTCACCATGATCGTTGCCGGCGTGCTCATGGTGATCATCGCCCCGCTGCTGGCGCAGATTCTCTAGCACGCATTGACTGCGTGAAGTGAGTCCTAGTCCTCCGACCCGTCCAGCGGCTTGCCGATGCGATCGTTGAACCATGCATCGAGCATTTTCTTCTCGTAGAACAGCGGATCGGCATCGGTGCGATACGGCGCATCGGCGAGATAGTTGCTGTTAACAACAAAGTCATTCCCCTCCGATACCACCTTGTCGCCCTCCGTCAGCCGATAGGCGAGCCGGATGCGCGGCGGCGTGACCTCACCCATGATGCGCACGCCCTGCGCGCGGCGCGGACTGATCTCGCCAGCCAGATCGATGTCGAGCACGTCGATGGCGAGCTGCTGCCCGTCGTGCAGGCGCTTGCCACCCGCGCTTTCAAAGTACCGCTGGAACGCTTCCAGCACGCCCTTGGTCGGCATGCCGCCGCGCGGATCGCCATCCGTGTATTGGTCCGGCGAGACAAATCGCACGGTCACGTTGTCGGCCGCCATGGCGACGGCCGGCAAAAGGCTCAGGATGATGCTCGCCACGACTTGCCTCATGCGCGTTTCCCCATGCCAGAGAATTCATGAGAACCATTCTCACATAGGGCGACGACAGGTGCGCAGAGGCGCGACATAAGGGCAAGTCACGGTACACTGCGCACTTCACAAAAACTACGATTTCTTACATGACGCTGCCTCTGGATGAGAGATTCTCGACGACCCTCCATGGTCTGGCCCACCTGTGGCGCCTGGAACTGGATCGCCGACTGAAGGACTTCGGCCTCGGCCGTGCAGGCTGGCAGGCCATCAGTGCGATTGCGCGGGCCGAGGCGCCCATGTCGCAAATCGAAATCTCCAACAATCTCGGCGTCGAAGGCGCGACGATGGTGAGCACGCTGGACCGCCTCGAAGCGGCAGGCTTCGTGCTGCGCGTGCCCTCGCAGACCGACCGTCGCGTCAAGCACGTGACCCTCACCGACAAGGGGCAGGAAATGTTCGGCGTGCTCAAGACAGTTGCCGCGCAGTACCGCAAGGAACTCCTGCTCGACGTGTCAGAAGACGATCTCGAACGCGTCACGCAGGTGCTCGAACGCCTCAAGGCGAGCATCGAACGCAGCAAGTAATCCCCGCCGCGACGCCGTCCCGCCCGCCATTCACCAAGGCGGGCACCGGCGTCGCCATCGCGCACCGAATCCGTGCGCACCCTCTCGCGGCACCTTCGCCGGCTTCTTTACCCATTCCGTAAGGCACTGATTGCACGTCGTTTTCCGAACACCTAGCGCGATGGCATAAGCGTTGCTCTGCTGGCCTTGAACCAGCCCTGAGCGGAGACCCATGCAATGACCGCCGAATCACGTTCGACGCGCGCGGCAGACCTTGAACTGATCAAGCTGACCAAACGCTACGGCGGCGGCGCCACGGCCGTGGATGCCATCGACCTGCGCATCAAGGCCGGCGCGTACTGTTGTCTGCTCGGCCCTTCGGGCTGCGGCAAGACGTCGACGCTGCGCATGATCGCGGGGCACGAATCGGTGACCGACGGCGACATCCTGCTCGGGCCGCGCAACATCACGATTCTGCCGACCGCGCAACGCGGCACGGCGATGATGTTCCAGAGCTATGCGCTCTTCCCACATCTGTCGGCGCTGGACAACGTTGCCTTCAGCCTCAAGATGGCCGGCGTCGACAAGGCCACGCGCCACAAGCGTGCGCACCAGTTGCTGGAACTGGTCGACATGACGCCGTATGCCGACCGCAAGCCAGGGCAACTGTCCGGTGGGCAGCAGCAGCGCGTGGCGCTCGCGCGTGCGCTGATCGTCGAACCGCGCGTGCTGCTGCTGGACGAACCGCTCTCCGCGCTCGACCCGTTCCTGCGCATCCGCATGCGGGCGGAACTCAAGCGCTGGCAACTCGAACTCGGTTTTACCTTCATCCACGTCACCCACTCGCAGGAAGAAGCCATGGCGCTGTCCGACCAAGTGGTGGTGATGAACCATGGCCGCATCGAACAGGTGGGCTCGCCGCACGAAATCTTCGACACCCCCGCCACCGAATTCGTCGCCCGCTTTCTCGGCGGCCACAACGTGATCGCCACCCCGACCGGCAAGATCGCCCTGCGCGCAGACCGCACGCGTCTGTCGCGCGCGCAGCCCACGGGCGAGCCCATCGCGGCGCGCGTGCGTGCCGTGGAATACCAGGGCACTTACGTGCAACTGGCCCTGCATCACGAACACATCCCCGACCTGACCGCCACACTGCCCGAAGCCGATTACTACGCCGCGCCCATCGCGCCCGGTGAAGCCGTCTTCGTGTCGTGGGCGACAGCCGACGCGCGCCCGCTGCCTGCGTCATGACATATGCGTTCAAACAAAGCCGCATCGCCCACCTGACTTTCAACCGGAGATCGAAATGAGCCACACCAAGAAGGAAGCCGTCGTGACCGAACCCGCCAGCAACATGCGCCGCACCCTACTCAAAGGCGCGGCCGCGACCGCGGCGATCACAGGCTTTCCGTACGTCAAGGCACAAGAGAAGATCGTGCTGCGCTACCTGGGCACGGCGGTGAACCAGGACAAAGCCATCGCCGACAAATTCAAGGCCGACACCGGCATCGAAATCCAGTACATCCCCGTCACGACCGACGACGTGAGCAAGCGCGCGGTCACCGCGCCGAACTCGTTCGACCTGCTCGACACCGAGTATTTTTCGCTCAAGAAGATCGTGCCCACGGGCAACATCAAAGGCATCGATGCGCGCCGCGTGAAGAACTTCGACAAGATCACCTCACTCTTCACGCGCGGTGAAGTCGGCGGCAAGAAGGTGGGCGATCAAGGCACTGCGCCGAAGAAAGTGATGTTCCTCGACGGCGAGAAATCGAAGAATTTTGCGAAGACGCCGACGCAGTTCGTCACGCTGATCCCCACCACGTACAACGCCGACACGCTGGGCATCCGCCCCGACCTCATCAAGCGCCCCATCGAATCGTGGGCCGAATTGCTCAACCCGCAATTCAAGGGCAAGGCGGCGATCCTGAACATTCCTTCGATCGGCATCATGGACGCCGCGATGGTCGTCGAGGCCATGGGCCTCTACAAGTACCCGGACAAGGGGAACATGACCAAGAAGGAAATCGACCTCACCATCAAGGCGCTGATCGAGGCCAAGAAGAACGGCCAGTTCCGCGCGCTGTGGAAGGACTTCAACGAGAGCGTGAACCTCATGTCATCGGGTGAAGTCGTCATCCAGTCGATGTGGTCGCCCGCTGTCACCAAGGTACGCTCGCAGGGCATCGCCTGCACGTTCCAGCCGCTCAAGGAAGGCTATCGCGCGTGGGCATCGGGCTTCGGCCTGCCCGCCACCCTGCAGGGCAAGAAACTGGACGCCGCGTACGAATTCATCAACTGGTTCCTCGACGGCTGGGCCGGCGCCTATCTGAACCGCCAGGGCTACTACTCGGCCGTGCTGGAAACCGCCAAGAGCCATATGGAAGCCTACGAGTGGGCCTACTGGATGGAAGGCAAGCCCGCCGCCAAGGACATCAAGGCGCCCGACGGCACGGTGATCGAAAAGGCCGGCAGCGTGCGCGACGGCGGCTCGTATGAAAAACGCATGGGTTCCATCGCCTGCTGGAATTCGGTGATGGACGAGAACGCCTACATGGTCCAGAAGTGGAACGAGTTCGTGGCCGCCTGATGACCCACTCGCCTGCCGTGGCACGGCTGCGGCAGGCGCGTTCCAACTCCACCGCCGCATCGACGATGAAGACCGACAGCGCCACCCTGCTCGCCCCCGCCGCCGACGCGTCGGCCCCCGTGCGAACGCCCTTGCTTGCGCGCGCGTTGCCCGCGTGGGCGCAGGCGGCACCCTTCGCTCTCGTGTTCGCACTGTTCTTCATCATCCCGCTGTTGCTGGTGGTGGTCGTCAGCTTCTGGGACGCCAGCGAATACGAACTCATCCCCGCCTTCACACCCAAGAATTACGTAGGCATTTTCGAAGGCTGTGCCAATACGGCCGAGTTGTGCGTCACATTCAAGACTTACCTGTCCACGCTCACCTATTGCGCGCTGACGTGGTTCTTTACGCTGGCGATCGGCTTCACGGTGGCGTACTTTCTCGCCTTTCATGTGCGCACCACCACCATGCAGACGCTGCTGTTCGTGCTGTGCACGATCCCGTTCTGGACGTCGAACGTCATCCGCATGATTTCGTGGATTCCGCTGCTGGGGCGCAACGGCGTGGTGAATCACTTTCTCATTTCGGCAGGCATCGTCGACTCGCCGCAGGAATGGCTGTTGTATTCGCCTTTCTCGGTGGTGCTGGCCTTTGTGCACCTGTTCACGTTCTTCATGATCGTGCCGATCTTCAACTCGATGATGCGCATCGACCGCGCGCTCATCGAAGCCGCCCGCGACGGCGGCGCCAGCGCGTGGCAGACGCTGTGGAACGTGATCGTGCCGCTGTCGCGCACGGGCATCATCATCGGCTCGATCTTCGTCATCACCATCGTGATGGGCGACTTCGTCACCATCGGCGTCATGGGCGGGCAGCAGATCGCTTCGGTCGGCAAGATCATCCAGGTGCAGACCTCGTATCTGCAATTTCCCATGGCAGCGGCCAACGCGGTGATTCTGCTGGCCGTGGTGCTGATGATCATCTGGGCACTGACGCGCATGGTCGACCTGCGCCGGGAGTTGTGACATGCGCGATTCACGCGGCTTCGGCTTTTATGGACTGGCGCTGTTCTTCGCACTGTTCGTGCTGTTCCTCTACGGGCCGGTGATCTGCATTTTCGTGCTCAGCCTGCAGGGGCCGGAGGGTGGCCTTGTGTTCCCCATGCGCGGCGTGTCGCTGCATTGGTTCCACAAACTCTTCGAAGGCATCGGCGTGGTCGACATCGGCGCGGCGTTGTGGCGCTCGGTCAAACTGGGTGCGGCCGTGACAGTGCTCACCGTGCTGCTATCCGTGATGGCAAGCCTTGCCTTCCGCAAGAACCTGCGCGGCGGCACGGCGCTGTTCTTCATTACCGTGGCAAGCCTGATCATGCCGTCGATTGTGGTGTCACTCGGCATCGGGCTGGAGTTCCGCCTGCTGGATACCGCGCTCAAATGGTTGTTCGGCGCGGTCGGCTGGGACAACCTGGCAGCCGAGTTCAACACCACCATGGGCCTGTTTACGTCGGCGCTCGGCGCGCAGCTCACGTGGACGCTGCCTTTCGGGCTGCTGGTCATGTTCGCCGTATTCAACCGCTTCAACCCCGCGTACGAAGAAGCCGCGAGCGACCTCGGCGCCACGCCGTGGCAGACGTTCCGCCACGTGGTGCTGCCCTTGATCGGACCTTCGGTGGTGGGCGTGGGCATGTTCGGCTTTACGCTGTCCTGGGACGAAATCGCCCGCTCATCGCAGGCCATCGGCGACCTCAACACGCTGCCGCTGGAATTGCAGGGCCTCACCACCACGGCCACCTCGCCGGTGATCTACGCACTGGGCACCGTCACCACGCTGGTCTCCTTTGTGGTGATGGGCGTGGCGATCCTCGCCATGGCGCTGCTGGCCCGCCGGCGCAGGGGCGCGGCCTGACGACATTCGCATCCACGGAAAACGCCAAGCAACTCATGTCCACCGGCCGCGTTCTCGTCATCAATCCCAATACCACCGCCACCGTCACCGACCTGCTGGCGCGCCATGCGCGCGCAGCGCTGCCGAACGCGGACATCGACACCATCACGGCGCCTTTCGGCGCGCAGTACATATCGAGCGAAGTCGCCTACACCGTGGCCGGTCACGCGGTACTCGACGCCTGGGCCGTGGCGGCGCCAGCGCACGTGGTGCTGATCGGCTGCTTCGGCGACCCCGGGCTCCACGCCCTGCGCGAAGTCTGCCCCGCGCACGTGGTGGGGCTGGCGAGCGCATCGATGAGTGAGGCCGCCGCACGCGGGCGTTTTGCCATCATCACGGGCGGACAGCGCTGGCAGGCCATGCTGGAACGGCTGGCCGTCGTGGAAGGCTTCGCCGGGGCCTTGGCGGGCATCGAAATCCTCCCGCAGTCGGGCCTGGATCTGCAGGCCGGCGGCGAAGCGGCCATCGCGCTGTTGGGCGAAGCCTGCCTGCGGGCGCGCGAACGCTGGCAGGCGGACGGCCTGATCCTCGGCGGCGCGGCGCTCGCCGGTTGGGGCGACGTGCTGGCGAACCGCCTCGGGTTGCCCGTCATCGACAGCGTGTCGGCCGGCATGCGGGCGGCGTCCGGCCTGCTCGGCACACCCGCGCCGCAGCCTGCCGGGACGGACGGCGTAGCCTATTCGGGCATATCGGCGGCGCTGGCGCACCGGCTTGCCCAGTAGGCGCCGAGCCACCATCCGGGTTGCGTCAGTCGAACGCCGACACGGCGCCACAAACGGGCGCGGATCGGCGATGATGGCGCCCTGACTTCGTCACCGAAACTCATCATGAACCCGATTCAAGCGCCCGCCTGGGCAGAGCTCCTTCGCCACGCCGACCACGCCCGTGGCACGCACCTGCGCGAACTGTTCCGCGAAGACCCGCAACGCGTGCAGCGCTATTCGGCGGACGGCGCGGGTATTCATCTGGACTACTCGAAGAACCGCGTCAACGACGTCACCATGGCGCAGCTCGTGGCGCTCGCCAAGCAGACGGGCGTCGAAGCGCAGCGCGATGCGATGTTCTCGGGCGAGGCCATCAACAACACCGAACACCGCGCCGTGCTGCACACCGCGCTGCGCAACCTGGGCGACGCGCCCGTGCTGGTCGACGGCCGCGACGTGCTGCCCGAAATCCGATCCGAGCGCGCCCGCCTCTACGCCTTCGCGCGCCGCGTGCGCGACGGCCAATGGCTCGGCCACACCGGGCAGACCATCACCGACGTGGTGAACATCGGCATCGGCGGCTCGGACCTCGGTCCGCTCATGGTGTGCGAAGCGCTCAAGCCGGTGGCCGATGGCCCACGCGTACACTTCGTCTCGAACGTGGACGGCGCCGCCATCCAGCAGGCGCTGCGTGGGCTGGACCCGGCACGCACGCTGTTCGTGATCGCGTCGAAGACCTTCACCACCATCGAAACGCTCACCAACGCGCGCACCGCGCGCCAATGGCTGGTGGATGCTGCCGGCAACGAATCCGCCGTGGCCAGGCATTTCGTGGCCGTGTCTACCAATCGCGACAAGGTGACCGAATTCGGCATCGACGCCGACAACATGTTCGGATTCTGGGACTGGGTAGGCGGCCGCTATTCACTGTGGTCGGCCATCGGGCTGCCCATCGTGCTGTCGCTCGGGCCGGACCGTTTCGATGAACTGCTGGCCGGCGCCTACGACATGGACCAGCACTTCCGCACCACGCCGCTGGCCGAAAACCTGCCCGTCATCCTGGCGCTGCTCGGCGTGTGGTACGTGGATTTTCTCGGCTCGCGCTCGCACGTGATCGCGCCGTACAACAACGTGCTGCATCGCCTGCCCGCCTTCCTCCAGCAACTGGACATGGAATCCAACGGCAAATCAGTACGCCGCGACGGTGCGCGCGTTGAATACGCGACCGGCCCGGTGATCTGGGGCGAGCCCGGCATCAACGGTCAGCACGCTTACTTCCAGCTCCTGCACCAAGGCACTGCGCTGATTCCGGTGGACTTCATCCTCGCTCTGCGCCAGCCGAACGTACTACCGGGCCACCACCGCACGCTCATGGCGAGCTGCTTCGCCCAATCCGCCGCACTCGCGCGCGGCAAGACGGCCGACGAGGTGCGCGCCGAACTGAGCGCCCGCGGCATGAGCGGCGACGAACTCGAAGCCGCCATTCCGCATCGCGTATTCGGCGGCAATCGCCCAAGCAACACGCTGGTGCTCGACGAACTCAACCCGCGCACGCTCGGCGCGCTGCTGGCGCTCTACGAACACAAGGTGTTCGTGCAAGGCGCGATCTGGGGCCTGAATTCGTTCGACCAATGGGGTGTGGAATTGGGCAAGCAACTGGCCTCCGGCATCGAAAAAGTGCTGGCCGGCGAGACCGATGCATCGGCCTACGATTCGTCCACGCAAGCGCTGATCGAACGCGCGATCCACGCACAACAAGGTTGAATGGCATGAATGAAGTCGCCACGGACGCCTTCAGCGAAGAGCGTGCCGCGATCGCTGCATGCGGCAAGGTGCTGGGCACGCTGTTCTACTATCCGCCGTCGCATCCCGCCCATGACGAATGCCTCGCCTTGCTGACGGACCTGCCCTCGCAATGGCCCTATGGACGGCCCGAGGAACTCAACGCCATCCAGTACGAACTGCATTCAATGGATGGCGCTGACGACGCGCACCAAACCTTGTTCGTCGGGCCGGCACATCTCGAAGCCCCGCCCTGGGGCTCGGTGTATCTGGATGAGGAACGTGTCCTGTTCGGCGCGTCGACGCTGGAGTGGCGCGACTTCCTGCGCCGCAATGGACTGACACGGGCGGCTGACCAACACGATCCCGATGATCACTTTGGGCTGATGTGCCTGGCCATGGCGCAGGTCAGCGAGGACGCCGACGCATTGCACGAACTGTTGCAAGCGCACCTGCTTCCGTGGTCTGACCGGTATCTGGAATTGCTTGAAAGCGCCGCGCCGCCCGGGCATTTCGGCGCTTTGGCACGGCTGGCCCGGCTCACACTGACCGACATTGCCGCGCGCGCGCAACTCCAACCCAACGCACGGCCGATCTACATTTAGCTGCGCGCTCCGGCAGACGTGGATCAAGGACTGGTTGTTCTGCGTGCCGCAATAACCACATCAAAAACATGGGTTTAATTTAATTCAAATACATTTGCACAATACAACGTCACCATCGACAGGCTCTGTATCGATTCAACGACGCTTTGTCGGAAAGGTGAACCGCTGTATGGACGACCATCGCTCCGCTTCAAAAACAGAAAGTCGCCGCGACTTCTTTAAGTTGGCTGGCCTGCTTTCCGCCACGCCCTTCATCGCAGGCGGCGTCAAGGCGACACAGTCCGCCGGTGCGCCCGCCGCGGCCGCCGAAAAAGTCGTGCAGACGTGCAGCACCTTCGACTGCGGCGGAAAGTGCGTCATTCGCACGCACATCAAAGACGGCGCCGTCGTACGCATCAGCACCATCGCCGACGCCGAAATCAATCCCGACATGCCGGTCATGCGCGCTTGTGTGCGCGGCCGCAGTTACCGGCGTTTCGTCTATAACCCAGACCGCCTGAAGTACCCGATGGTGCGCGTGGGCAAACGCGGCGAAGGCAAGTTCAAACGCGTGAGCTGGGACGAGGCCACCACGCTCATCGCCCAGCAGATGAAGCGCATTACCGATGCGTATGGCCCCGCTTCGCGTTTCTGTACGGTCAACACGGCCGGCAGCAGTGGCGCCATTTCGGGCGACGTCATGGCGCGCCGCCTGCTCAATCTGACCGGGGGCTTTCTCGACTACTACCACTCCGTCAGCATGGGCAACACGCTGGCTGCCACGCCCTACACCTATGGGACACCGGCCAGTGGCAGCGGCCTCGATTCGCTGCTCGACACCAAGCTCGTCATCCTGTGGGGACACAACCCCACCGAAACCGTATTCGGGCACACCAATCACTACTTCCAGGAAATGAAGCGGCGAGGGACAAAGTTCATCGTCGTCGATCCGCGATATTCCGATAGCACGGCGGCATACGGCAGCGAGTGGATTCCAATTCTGCCGACGACCGACAATGCGCTCATGGACGCGATGGCCTACGTCATCGTCACCGAGAACCTGCACGACGCGAAATTCCTCTCCACCTACTGCGTGGGCTTCGACGAAGCACATATGCCCGAGGGCGTGCCCGCCAATGAGTCGCTCATGGCTTACCTCACCGGCAAGAAAGACGGTGTGGCAAAAACGCCGGAATGGGCCGAACGGATCTGCAAGGTGCCGGCACTCACCATCCGCCGCCTCGCACGCGAGTACGCCACCACCAAGCCCGCCGCACTGATCCAGGGTTGGGGGCCTCAACGCCACATCTGCGGTGAGCGCACCGCGCGCGGCAGCGCCATGCTCGCCTGCATCACCGGCAACGTGGGTGTCAAAGGCGGCTGGGCGGGCGGCTACGGCGGCATTGGCACACGCAAGGGGACAGTGCCGACCGACATCGGCACCAACGCGGTCAAGGGCAAGATTTCGATCATGAACTGGATGCAGGCCGTCGAAGACGCCAGCAAGGTCCGCCCCGAAGACGGCCTGAAAGAAGTCGACCAGCTCTCCACCAACATCAAGATGATCTTTTGCCTCGCGGGCAATTACCTCGCGAGCCAGAATCCCGACGTCAACGCGGCGGCCAGGCTTCTGGCAGACGAAAGCAAGGTCGAGTTCATCGTCTGCAGCGACCTGTACTTGACGCCTTCGGCAAAGTTCGCCGACGTCCTGCTGCCCGAAACCTCATTCATGGAGCGCTGGAACATCGGCAAGACATGGGGTTCGGGCAATTACCTGATGCTGTCCGAGCAAGTCATCGAACCTTTGCACGAAGCGCGCAACGACTACGACTGGCTCACCGACGTCGCACGCAAGCTCGGCGTGGAGCAAGAATTCACCCTCGGCCGCAGCCAGAAAGACTGGATCGAAGCGATCTGGGAGGCAACGCGCCTGACGCAGCCGTCAGAAGAACTCCCGGACTTCAATACGCTGCAGACCCAGCGCATCGCATATTTCAAGAACCCCGAGCCGTACGTGGCATTCAAGAAGGAAATCGACGACCCCGCCGCACATCCGTTCAAGACGCCGTCTGGAAAGATCGAACTCTTCTCCAAGCGACTGTACGACATGAACGACCCCGATATTCCAGCGCTTAGCCACTACGTGCCAGCGGTGGAAGGACCGCAGGACGAAGCCACGAGCGAATACCCGCTTCAGCTCATTACCTGGAAGGGCAAGAACCGGGCCAACTCGACCTTCTTCGCCAACCCGTGGCTGAAAGAGGCACAAACACAAAAAATGTGGATCAACCCCATCGACGCTCGTGCTCGCGGCGTCAAGCAGGGCGACATGGTTCGTGCCTTCAACAAACGCGGAACGACGGTCATCGTTGCGGAAGTCACCACGCGGATCATGCCCGGCGTGGTAGCCCTGCAATCGGCCGCCTGGTGGCAACCGGACGCCAATGGCATCGATCGCGGCGGCTGCGCCAACGTGCTGAGCAGCACGCGCATCACACCGCTGGCCAAAGGTAATGCGCACCAGACCATCCTGGTGCAGGTCGCCAAGGCTTGATGGGGATATTCAATATGGGAACTCAACTCGGCTTTTTCATCGACTCAAGCCTGTGCAGCGGCTGCAAAGCCTGTCAGGTGTCCTGCAAGGACAAGAACGGGCTGGAAGTCGGCCGTCTGTTCCGTCGCGTGTCTGAAGTGCGAGGCGGCGGTTTTGCCCCCAACGGCAGCGGCGGCTACATCAACAACGTGTTCGCATACACGCTATCGATCTCATGCAACCACTGCAGTGACCCCATCTGCACGCGCAACTGCCCGACAACAGCCATGCACAAACGCGAAGAAGACGGCGTCGTGGTCGTCGACATCGAAAAGTGCATCGGCTGCGGCTATTGCGCGTGGTCCTGCCCGTACGGCGCGCCACAGATGAATGAAGAAATCGGCCGCATGTCCAAGTGCGACCTATGCCTCGACCTGCGCGAGCAGGGTCAAGACCCGGCCTGCGTCGCGGCCTGTCCGCTGCACGCCATCCAGTACGGGCCGATCGATGAATTGCGTGCCAAGTACGGCGATGTATGCGATGCACGCGGCTTGCCCAGCTCGGAGATCACCCAACCCAACCTCGTCATCCGGTTGCATCCGGGTGCCGAAACCGTGGAGGACAAATGAC
Source organism: Uliginosibacterium sp. sgz301328 (assembly GCF_041807905.1). Taxonomy (NCBI): domain Bacteria; kingdom Pseudomonadati; phylum Pseudomonadota; class Betaproteobacteria; order Rhodocyclales; family Zoogloeaceae; genus Uliginosibacterium; species Uliginosibacterium sp. sgz301328. The sequence continues at coordinate 101,881 of NZ_JBGVSA010000013.1, read as the reverse complement.
ATGATGCACGATTGGCCTCTGGTGTTCTTCACCGTCCTGACGCAAACCGCCATCGGCACGCTGTGCGTGGCGACGGTGTTCGGGCTCATGCTCGGCCGCAATAGCGGAGCGGATGAACGCTTTCATCTGATGCGCCGGCCGCTGCTCGCAGCGAGCGGGCTATCGGTACTCGGCCTGGCGCTCTCATTTTTGCACCTGGGATATCCACTCAATGCAATCAACGCGATCCGCAATATCTCAACATCGTGGATGGCGCGTGAGATCGTCCTGACCAGCGCCTTCATCGGCGCCACCTGTCTGACGACCTTTCTCGCGATGCGCCAACGGCGGGTTGCGAACCTTCACCTGATCGTATGTGCTGCACTGGGGATCGCCAACCTTTTGGTCATGGCGGAAATTTACCGCCACACCAGCGTCGCCACGTGGCTGCCGGTAAATACGCACTTCGCCTTCATTGGCACCGCATTGACAGGCGGATCGCTGGTCGCATGGCTATGCGTCGCGCCTGCAGCATCGCAGCAGGACGCGCGGCAGTTCGGCATCGTCGCCATGCTATGCGTAGTGGCGGCCATCCTGCTGCAGTTGCTGGCGTTGCCGCTGTTCATCAGTGAGCTGAACCAGGTCGCCGCAAATCCGGTCGTCACCTTCCCGCTGCGTTCGCTCACCGCCTACGCACAGCTCGGCGACATGCGTTGCGTACGTTGGGCGTTGAGCATCGTCGGAGGCGCCCTGTTCTGCCTGGCGATGTGGCGTCTGCGCGATGACACCCGCAAACCAATGGGCACAATCGTCAGTGCAGCAGCACTGCTCGCATGCGGCGAACTCGTTGGCCGCTATCTCTTCTACGCAGTTTACGGCTGAGCCCAACGCAGCCTCCCACCCGCTTTGCTTGGCGCACTCCTCACCGGGCCACAATCCACGATCACCGTGGTGCGGGCCCGGTGCGCCCGTGCGAAGTGCCGCCACAACGCCTGCGACGCCTGCGTTCGCGCGTGTCCCACGCAAGCCATCAGAGCCGATAGCAGCGGCGTATCGCTGAACGCCCGAGACTGCATCCGTTGTGGCAATTGTCTTTTTGTCTGCCCCACCGATGCCATCGAAGGACCGGCTCCGCTTCGCCATATCGTCGATGGCACCATCGAAGCGGTCGACGGCCCGCCGCCAACCGCGCAAGAACTCCTGCTGCTCCATGCGGCACACCGACTGCGCGCGGTGTTGGGCGACGCTGCCAGCCCGTGGCGAGCGTCCGTCGACGCGGCCAACAAAACACTCAACGCGCTCGGCCGCTCGCCAATCGACTGGAAATTGCCTCAGACAAGCGCAGCGCCCTCGCCTTCGCGACGAGCATTTCTGCGGCGCGGCTCAGACCGGATTGCGCATATCGTTGCGGCCACATCCGCCGAACCGGCATCGCAAGCACTGTGTTCGGCCTTTCACGACGTTAGTCTGCGGCGCATCGACCTGTCGCTCGATGCCTGCACCTTGTGCGGCGCCTGCACGCGCATCTGCCCACACGCGGCGCTGAGCATCGAAGCCCTCAGTTTCGTCACCGATCATCAACGCTGCACCGGGTGCACGCTCTGCCGCGATAGCTGCCTGGAGAGCGCCATCGACATCGTCGACGTACCATGCGCCGCCGCCCCCGACATCCACCCCTTGTCCTCCGGCGAGTGCCCGCGGTGCGGCCGTACGTTCTTCAATTGGCAAAGCCGCCAGACGGCACCGCTATGCCACATCTGCCGTAAGCGCAGCATGTTGTACGGCGACATGTCTGCACCGTAACAGCCATACGCCGTGCCACGGCGGCGATGAAAGACATGTCGGCCGCCAATGCTCGCCTGAGCAAATCGGTCTACCGATGCCGTATGCAAGCGGGCGGCAAGCGCTACAAGCCCTTTCGAGCATCCGGACTCGACGCGTCGGCACCGAACGCCGACGCGCAATAAAAAGAACCCGACCGCGCAAGCGATCGGGTTCTTCTTTTTTGGATGCGGGGCTACACATCCGATTGCGGCGACTTTGCCACTGGATAACGCCGTCGTCGCTTGAGCGGTACCCTCACGAGCGCCGCTCCCTCACGCTCTTCCAAGAGATCAGAACGTATGGCGGATCGCCAGTTCGGTGCCGAACTGGTTGTCCTTCTTCTGCGCGTCATTCACGTCGGTGAAGCCGCCCTTCTGGCGCTCGTAGCTCAGGTTGGCCATGAGCGTGGTCCGCTTGGACAGGTTGTACCAGTAGCCCAGCGCGTAGTGCGTCAGCGTTTCGCGGTCCACGCCAGCGGCGGTACGTTCCTTGCGCTGGCCAACGTTTCCGCGGAAGGAACCCGCACCCATCGGCACGCGGAAGCCGACCTGGTACACCTTGTACTTGGCGCCGTCATTCTTCAGCGAAGGCACGTCGTAGCCCTTCGATTCGGTGTAGCCGCCGAAGATCTCCGCCACCTTGAAGTTGTAGTTCGCCGTGAGGAACCACGTCTTCCACGGGCTGGCCCCGGCGATGGAGCCCGAACCGCCCGCCACCTGCGCGTTGTCGTTGAGCGTGTCCTTCTGGTAGACCACATCGGCCTTGAAGTCGCCCAGCGTCAATTGTCCGCCCAGACCCCAGCGCGTCTTGTTGTTGGCCGCGTTGTTCTCGCCCAGGCCGATGGTCGCGACAGCCTTGAAGACGCCGCCGAAGTTCGGCGATTCGTACTTGGCCGCGTTGTCCCAGTTGTTGGTGATCTTGCCGCGACGATTCGGCGCAGCGCCGATCGTGTCGCCGCCGAAGGCTTCGTACGTGCCGCCGTACAAGGTGTAGCCCGCCGACGCCAGCCGACCGAACGACACGGCGCCGAGCTGCTTGCTGCGCAAGCCGACGAATGCCTTGTCCTTCCACTGACGGTTGCTGTCCTGATTACCGTTGTCGAGGAAGAAACGGCTTTCGAGCTGGAAGAACGCCGTCAGGCCGCCCCCCAGATTTTCCGTTCCCTGAAGCCCCCAGCGGTTGGATGACTCTGCATCTTCCAGCGTGGCCTTTCCGTCATTGGTAAAGGTGCGATAGCCCATGTCGACACGACCATAGATCGTCACATCCGATTGTGCGAATGCCGGAGCGGCGGCCATACCTGCAATGGCCAGAGCGATGAGTTTCCTTTGCACGTGTAAATCTCCTCTTTTGGCTTGCGCGCGGAGCGCACTGCCCTGCTCCGCGCGGCACCTCCACAGCAAGGTGCGCCAAAACCTTCACACAGCATGTTTTGTCGAAACTCGATAAATATTGTGCATCGGTACATTTGCACCAATCTTTTGTGAATGTGCAACACCGTGTCAGCCACAACCGTGGGAAATGTCAGAAGTTTCCATGCAGTTTCCGTCTACCTGTTCGCATCGGCAGCGCGCACATGCGTACCGGATGCGTACGCAATTCATCGCCACGCCGCCCGGAAATTCGACTGACTTGAAGGCGTCATAAGTCGCACCCGCACGCACGCACCGCATCGCGCCGCCTGGGGAATCCGGTACCGTTGCGTGCACGAATGTCCGCGAGGTGTCCCCGATGTCTCAATCCGAAAAAGAAAAATCGGTCGCCGTCATCGCCAGCGAAGCTCCTGTGAGAGCAAAGCCATCGAACTACCCGGAACCATTTGCATCGCGCATGGCGGGGCGAGAAAAACGCCGGCTGGGCGAGCTGTTCGGCCTGCGCAACTTTGGTGTGAACCTCACGCGGATGATTCCCGGCGCCAACTCGTCGCTGCGTCACGCGCACTCGCGGCAGGACGAGTTCATCTACATCCTCGAAGGGCACCCCACCCTGATGACCGATGAAGGCGAAACCGTGCTTGCCCCCGGCATGTGCGCGGGCTTCGCAGCGGGGTCGGGCAACGCCCACCAGCTCATCAACAGATCGAGCGCGGACGTGGTGTACCTGGAAATCGGCGACCGTACGCCGGACGACGCCATCGTCTACCCGGACGACGATCTGCAAGCCGCGCTCGATGACAACGGCAACTGGCGATTCGAGCACAAGGACGGCACGCCTTACTGAGCGACGGCGTCGCCCCGTTTGGTCGCCTTGGCGCCTACCCGCACCGACTCTATATTGAGTCAACACCAACAGGACTCGTCCGCCGTCATCGCAGCCCACACGCAGCGCGCGCCTCCGCCACAATGCCGCTGCGATCTTCGAATGGACGGGTCCGCCTGGCAAACCGGAAGGAGGCACCGGATATGGATGGCGATCTGCGCAGGCGCACAAAGGGGGCCGACCACACGCCTCCGTCCGCGGACGACATTCTTCTGGACGTACAGAACTTCTCGCTCGTGCTGGGCGGCCCGCTCTACCAGCTCCTGCGCCGCGCCCACATGACCGACGACGCGCTGGCGCTCCTGCGCCAGCGGATTCTCGTCATCTCGCTGATTGCATGGCTGCCGCTGCTGGTGCTCTCCGCCATCGAAGGGCATCTGTTCGGTCACGCCGTGGCCCTGCCATTCGTGTTCGATCTGGAAGTGCACATCCGCTTTCTCGTCGCCATGCCGGTGCTGATCATGGCCGAGCTTGTCGTACACCAGCGCCTGCGCCCCATCGCGCGGACCTTTCTCGACCGTCAGATCATCCCCGAAGCCGCCGTCGTGCGCTTCGACGAAGCCATCCGCACGGCATTCCGCCTGCGCAATTCCGTCGTCGCCGAATTGTTACTGATCGCGCTCGTGTATGGCGTAGGCATCATCGTCATCTGGCGCCAGTACATCGCACTGCAAACGACAGCAACGTGGTACGGCGCGCCCGCGCCCGGCGGACTGGCGCTGTCGCCGGCCGGTTACTGGTACGGCTACGTGAGCGTGCCGATATTCCAGTTCCTGCTCATCCGCTGGTACTTCCGCATGTTCATCTGGACGCGCTTCCTCTGGCAGGTATCGTGCATCCCGCTCAACCTCGTGCCCACGCACCCGGACCGCGTCGGCGGCCTCGGCTTTCTCGCCAACACCGTCTACGCGTTCATGCCGCTGTTGATCGCGCACGGGGCCATGCTCGCGGCGCAGTTCGCCAACCGCATTTTCTTTGCCGGCGCCAAGCTCACCGACTTCAAGATCGAGACCGCATCCACCGTGCTCTTTCTGCTGTGCCTTGTGTTTGGTCCGCTGCTCGTCTTTGCATCCCAACTCGCGCAGGCCAAGCGCACCGGGCTGCGGGAATACGGCACGCTGGCCGAACGCTACGTGCAGGAATTCGATGACAAATGGCTTCGCGGCGGCGCGCCCGCCGACGAACCCCTGGTTGGCAGCGGCGACATCCAGTCGCTGGCCGACCTCGCCAACAGCTACGACATCGTGCGCACCATGCGCCTCGCCCCCATCACGCGCGACGCCGTCGTCAGCCTGGCCGGCTCGGTGCTCATCCCCATCGCACCGCTCGCACTGACCATGATGTCGCTGGACGACATCCTGAAAAGACTGTTCGGGCTCATGTTCTAGGCACGCCGTCGCGGCCTTGGCACCGCGCCGGCCGCCTAGCCTCTAAAAAAAATCGACCGACATCGCCCCGGCTTTGGCGACGTGGCGATTCCGCTCGCATACGCCCTTTGGGGCAAAATCGCCTGAAATCGACAAATTTGATACCTAATGGCGTCTTCACCTAGACGCCGCGCTTGCCTGTGACTCGCTGGATCACCGCTGTCGTACTGCTCAGCCTCACCGCGTTCGGACTCGGCTGCCTCGGCTTTGGCATGAGCCTGCTGCCCGCCCCGCTCAACGACGCACTCAAGCGCTTCCGCCACGAATTCACCCCGAATACCACCACACCCACGCTCTACCGCTGCATGGTTGATGGCCGCATCGAATACACCGCCACGCCCTGCGCCAAGGGCGCCCAAACCAGCATCGTCGACACCCGCCCCACCAGCGGCGGACTCGCGCCCGAGCGCGCGTTTACCGATCAGCTTGCGGATATGCGCCGCAACGCGTCCGTTGAATCAAACAAGGATGATTTGCCCGGCTCTTCTCCATCGGATGACGAAATTACCTGCGCGAATATCGATGCGCTGATTGGTCAGGCGGAAAAGCAATTGAGAATGCCGGCGGATGCTCGGTCGGGGGCGGATTGGGGGAAGCGGCGGAAGATGTTGGCACAGCAACGTGAACGGATGCGATGTTGAACCCGCGACCTACTGGCATGCCCAGCCAATTCTGCTTCTATCGTCATTCGACACCCAATCTATATTGCAGCCGTCCAGTCGATGCGAAATGAGAACCTCAAAATAGGGAAACAAATAAAACGCGAGATATCAAGTTGGCAAACTGTTTTGACATTCAAGCGTTGGATTCCGGGGCAGCCTTTGTACTTCTGGTCGATACGATCGGCTAGCGCCTGACGCTGCATGTGCATTGCGGAAGGCATCGCACATCCCATAGACGAGTTAGCCGGCTCTTTTGATCGGCCCACGCATTGGTGCCACCAAATGACAGGCGTGTCCAAAGGGGCGGAGTTTCATGACATTTCAATGTGAACAGATATGCGTCAACGTTCGCGTTCCGAATTGCTCGAAAGTCAGAACTCTGCAGAATGGCCATGGCCGTGTGCGGCAAGTGCTTCTCACGGAGTCATAGCCAAACATCTCTGGATGCAGCCAGTTATGACAGGAGACTTTTCATGTCCAAGCTGTTTAAGGTGTGCCTAGATATAGAGGGAAATGATCGGGGGCTAGCGGTTACGACCGTCGCAGCAGCAGATCAGGATGACGCCATCACTAAGGCACACAACCATGTCGGCGTAACCAATCAGAACGTGAAGCCCCGAAAGATCGTAGTAAAAGGGGTTAAAGAGGTGGGCGAGAAAGGCTGCCTGACTGAACAGTACATCCCGAGAGAGTGGATGTAGGCGCCTGTAGTTTTGCCCTTCTCCGCAAACAAGAAGCCCGCCAATTGGCGGGCTTTTTGTTTAGCACTATGGCCGGTCAGGCAGCGGCGAGCAGCGTGACGCCTTCTTCCAGCAACAACTGACGACGGGTGACGGGGCGCTGGTCGGTGAGGTTGCCGAGCAGTTCCTTCATGTCGAGGATGAGCACGATCTGGCCGTTGGACAGTGTGGTGACGCCAGCCACGCCCTTGGGGCGGAAGTCGTCCAGCGACTTGATGACGGCGTCTTCGCGGCCAGCGAAGCTGTCGATGGCCAGAACAAAGCTCTGCTCTGCCGTCTGCATGAGCACGCCATATTCCGGAATCTGGCTTTGCGGCCAGCCGAGCAGCCCGGCGAGCGTGTAGATGGGCAGCACTTCGCCGCGCACGACCATGGTGGCACGGCCACCGAGTTCCTGCACTTCGTTCGGGACGATGGGCAGGATTTCGCGCACCATCGACAGCGGCACGGCGAAGGGTTGGTCGCGCAGGCACACGAGCAGCACGGGCAGGATCGCGAGCGTGAGCGGCAGCGAAATCTCGAACGTGGTGCCAGCGCCCAGCGTGGAGCGGATGTCGATGGTGCCGTTGAGCTTTTGGATGTTGGTGCGCACCACGTCCATGCCCACGCCGCGGCCGGAGACGTCCGACACTTGCGAGGCGGTCGAGAAGCCGGGCAGGAACACCAGGTTGTAGCTCTGGCGCTCGTCCATGGTGTTGGCTTCTTCGTCCGAAATCAGGCCTTTTTCCACGGCCTTGGCGCGCAGGCGTTCGGCGTTCATGCCACGGCCGTCGTCGGCGACGAGGATGACGATGTGGTCGCCCTCTTGCCGCGCTTCGAGGCGGACGATGGATTTTTCGGGCTTGCCGGCTTCGATGCGCTCGTGCGGTTGTTCGATGCCGTGGTCAACGGCGTTGCGGATGAGGTGAATGATCGGGTCGGCCAGATCTTCGATCATGGTCTTGTCGATCTCGGTGTCCTCGCCTTCGAGCACCAGTTCCACGTCCTTGCCCAGCGAACGGGCGAGGTCGCGGGCGATACGCGGGTACTTCTGGAACAGGCGGCCGACGGGCTGCATGCGCGTTTTCATGACAGCGTTCTGCAGGTCGGAGACCAGCAGGTCGAGCTGGCTGACAGCCTGATCCAGCGCTTGCAGTGTTTCGGTGTCGTTCTTGCCGTTGAGAATGTCGCTGCGCAGTGCGTTGAGGCGGTTCTTGGTCAGGCCTATTTCGCCCGACAGGTTGAGCACCTGGTCCAGACGCGAGGTATCCACGCGGATGGAGTTGTCGCGCGTGCGCTCGTCCATCCTCCTGCCGGTCGGGGCGTTCTGCGCGCCGGGCTTGTCGGTGGCGCGGCGGCCGACAGCGGCCTGGATGATCTGTTCGACCGGTACTTCGGCCAGCGAGGTCGCCACGTGCGGCGCGCCACCCGTGACAGCGGCGTACAGCGCGTTCCAGTCCAGGTCGTCGCCTTCGACGGCCGGTGCGGCGGCGGCCGGTGCGGCAGCAACCGGTGCGGCGGGCGCGGCGACGGCGGCCTTGTTGGCGGCCGGCAGCGTGCCGGCAATGGCGAGCTTGAGTTCTTCGATCAGCGAAGGCTCGGCCGCGCGCGGCTGCATGCCGCGTTCGAGGTTGCCGAACATCTCGCGCACCGTGGCGGTGGCGGCGAGGATGACGTCGAGGCACTCGGGCGTGACGAGCAGTTCACCGTTGCGCAGCTTGTCGAAGAGGTTTTCGGTGAGGTGGCACAGCGTGACCAGTTCGTGCGCGGCCAGGAAGCCCGCGCCGCCCTTGATGGTGTGAAAGCCCCGGAAGATCTCGTTGAGCAGGCCCCGGTCGTGCGGTGCGCGCTCCAGGTCGACGAGCTTGTTGTCGACGCCCGATAGAAGATCGCCCGCTTCGACCAGGAAATCCTGCAGCAGATCTTCCATCCCAGCAAAATCGCTCATTGTGTGCTCCTTGTGGCGGCCAGCTTCGGCCGCCCAACCCGTTTCTCAGAAACCCAGACTTTCCAGCAGGTCGTCGACCTGGCCCTGGTCGGTGACGACGTCGTCGCGGCCTTCGGCGTTGACGACCGGGCCATTGAGCAGGCCTTCGTTGCCGACGTGGCGGCGGTTTTCGGGCATGACTTCGATCAGCACGCGCAGCAGTTCGGATTCGAGCGTCTGCGCCATGTCGACGATCTTTTTGATGACCTGGCCGGTGAGATCCTGGAAGTCCTGCGCCATCATGATTTCGAGCAGTTGCTCGTTCACCACCCTGCTGTCGTTGGCGACCTGGCCGAGGAAGGTGCGCGTCTGGCCGGCCAGCGATTTGAATTCGTCGACCGACAGCTTCTTGTCGTAGAGCTGTTCCCAACGGTCGTTGAGCTCGGAGGCGGTTTCCTCGACGCGGTCCTGGATCGGCTTGACGATGTCGGTGGCATTGAGCACGCGGCTGGCGGCCTGCTCGGTCATCTGCGAGATGTACGACAGGCGTTCGCGTGCGTCAGGCAGGCGCTGCGCGGTTTCTTCGAGCATGCGGTCGTAGCCGAGCTCGCGGATGGTGTCGTGCAGGACGCGCGTCATCTGCCCGATGCGGTTGAAGACGTGTTCCTGGCGCTCTTCGGCGGTCTGCGGCTGGGCCGGCACGGCAGCGGGGGCTTCGGCGACTTCGCCGCGCTCGATGGCAGCAGCGACCACGCCCAGGGCAGAGACGCTGTCGAACAGTGCTTGCAGTTCGTCGTTGTCGCCGTCGTCGGCAACGTCGTCGTTGGCCGGCGCGGCCACGGCTTCGACCACCGGTTCGGGGGCCTCGGGGGCCGGCGTGGGCGCAACGGCCTGGCTGGCGATTGAATCGAAGAGTGCCTGCAACTCGTCACTGTCGGCAGCGGCTGCCGGGGGTGTCACTTTTTGTCGCTTTGCCATGTCTGGCTCCTGTATTCCGGGTGACCGCGGCTGTCGGAGCCCGGTCGTGCTGCGTCTGCGTGCGTGGAAGGTCGCGGGGACATGCGCGCTGCGTCGATGACGCGCGCCGCGGTGCCGCGAGGCATTGCTTACGCAGCCGCCTTCATCTTTTCGAAGATCTTGCCGAGCTTTTCGGACAGCGTGACGGCCGTGAACGGCTTGACGATGTAGCCGGATGCGCCCGCCTGCGCGGCTTCGATGATGTTTTCCTTCTTGGCTTCGGCCGTGATCATGAGCACGGGCAGGTGCGCCATCTGGGCGTTGGCGCGAATGGCGCGCAGCAGCTCGATGCCGGTCATGTTGGGCATGTTCCAGTCGGTCACGACAAAGTCGATGCCGCCGGCGGCCAGCTTTTGCATGGCGACGACGCCGTCTTCGGCCTCGTCCACGTTGGTGTAGCCCAGTTCTTTGAGCAGGTTGCGAACGATGCGGCGCATCGTCGAGAAGTCATCAACCACCAGAAATTTCATTTTCGGATCCGACATGTTGTTACTCCGATCAATCTCTATTGGATTTCATGAGGTACGGACGCAGCGTTTCGGAGAGCACCTCTGCATCGAACTTGGCGACATATGCATCCACGCCCACCGCCTTGCCCATCGAGCGGTTGGCTTCTGACGACAGCGAGGAATGCATGACAACCGGAATGCCGTCGAAGCGGTTGTCGCTCTTGATATGACGGGTCAGCACGTAGCCGTCCATCTCTGGCATTTCAGCATCGACCAGGATGAGGTCGAGTTCTTCGGTCAGCGGACGCTTGCGTTGTTCGGCGTGCTTGGCCAGTGCGTCCAGGCGGGTCCAGGCTTCTTGCCCGTTGAGCGCGTGCTTGTGACGCACGCCCAGCTTGTCGAGGACTTCGACGATCTTCTTGCGGGCGACCATCGAGTCATCGGCGAAGAAGACGTTGGTGTCGCGCTCGTCGTCGCGCTGCAGCGGCGCGATGGCACCGACCGGCGCTTCGCCGAAGGTCTGCGCGAGGATGGTTTCGACGTCGAGGATCGACACCAGCTTGCCGTCGTCCAGTTCGGTGATGGCCGTGATGTAGCTCTGCGATGAGGCCAGCGTCATGTTTTCGGGCTGGCGGACCTTGTCCCATTCGACGCGAATGATGCGGTCGACTTCATGGACCAGGAAACCCAGCGTGCGCTTGCTGTATTCGGTGACCATCATCGAGGCGCCCAGCGCCTGATCGGGCCGCGACAGCCCCAGGATCTTGCCCAACGACAGCACGGGTATGACGTTGCCGCGCAGGGAAATCAGCCCTTCCACGCCGTGGGGCATGTTGGGCGCACGGGTGATGAACGGGGTCTTGGAGACCTCGCGCACCTTGAATACGTTGATGCCGAAGATCTCGCTCGTGCCCAGCGAGAACAGCAGGATTTCCATCCGGTTCGAACCCGCCAGCTTGGTACGGGCATCGACGGTGTCGAACAGGTTGATGGCGGCGCCTTCCATTGGGACCTCTATGTTTGACAACGACACTCAGGCCGCCTGGGCCTGACCGGTTTCGAGCAAGGCGCGCAGCGCGTCGGCCAGGCGGTGGGGCTCGAACTTCGACACGTAGCCATCCACGCCCACCGATTTGCCCAGCGACTGGTTCGACAGACTCGACAAGGACGAATGCATGAGCACCGGCACGCCGGCAAAGCGCGGGTCGCTCTTGATGCGGCGGGTCAGGATGTAGCCGTCCATTTCGGGCATTTCGACGTCGGTCAGCACCACGTTGAGCACGTCGCGCACGCGCTGTTCGGTGAGTTCGGCGTGGCGGGCGATCTTGTCGAGTTCTTCCCACGCGGTGCGGCCATTGACGGCACCGATGTGGCGCACGCCCAGTGCGTCGAGCGTGCGTTCGATCTGCTTGCGGGCCACCGAGGAGTCGTCGGCGAACAGCACGGTCAGCTCACGGCCGAGCGGCTTGATGTCCTTGAAGAGGTATTCGTCGTCGTAGTGCGTGGTCTCCGAGAGCACGCGTTCGACGTCGAGCATCATGACCAGGCGCTTGTCTTCGAGCTCGGTGACGGCGGTCACCAGACCGCCCAGGCGCGAGGTGAGCATTTCGGGCGGCACTTTCATGTGCGACCAGTCCAGCCGCAGGATCGTGTCGACGCCTTCGACCAGGAAACCCTGGGTATGCCCGTTGTATTCGGTGACGATCATGATGTCGCGGCGGGCCGTAGTGGCGATGCCACAGTACTTGGCCAGGTCGACCACCGGCACGAGCTGTCCGCGCAGCGAGACCATGCCTTCGACGCCGTCGGGCATGTCGGGCGCTGCGGTGATCTGGGGGGTACGCATGACTTCGCGGACCTTGAAAACGTTTATCCCGAAACTCTCCCGCCGGCCCGTACGGTCGTCCGTACCGAGCGCGAACAGCAGAATCTCGAGCTTGTTGGTGCCCGCCAGGCGTGTTCTGGCGTCAACGTTCTTCAACAGCTCGGACATGTGTTTTGCCTCTCCCACTCATTGCTGCGCCGCACGCGGTCGTGCGCACTCGATTGGATTTACGACCGCCCCTGCTCAAACTTGAGCAGTCCCGCAGACAATTCCGGGAACCGACAGGATGCAGGGCCGGGCGTTGCACTGACGACGGCTGCGCGACTCCACGGCTTGAGGTCCGAAACAAAATGAAACAGTGCCGGCCTGTCATGGCGACATGAGTGGGTTCGAGAGCGCCGTGAAGCGCCGGAGCCTTTGCTGGAGGGCGACTGGCACGCGGCCTCTCTTTTTGGGAACGGCAACCTAAGACTTTTCGGCCAGTTTCTGATCCAGGGTAAGAACGTGAATTTTCGTAAAGCCGGCGAACGTTCATCCGTTACGCGTTTCTGGAAAAACACATCGACATAGGCTTTACTGCGAGTGCCGCGTCATACCATTCGGCTCCGAATGGCGCCTGCCATTGGGCCGAAACGAAGGCACATCAAGCTTTTAAAGCCTTTCTTCTTGCTGCATCGCATAACCGGGTTTGTCCGCTTGACAGTGGATTTGGCTGTACCTAGAATCCAGTTAAACGTTTAACTCATACCCCCATAAATTCCTCTTCTGAAACGGTATTTGACGGGGTCTGACTTCTCCGGCGCCTTTCCCGGGCCGCGATGAGGCGAGTTGATCGGTGTTTTCGTTCTTGGCCATCCGGCCGAGTTGGGTGATGAGTGCAAGGGCAATCCAGCCCTGTTTAATGAAACGACGGAGATGAATGCTATGAATCGCAAAATGACCAAGCTTGCCATCGCAGTGGGCATGCTGGCTGGCGCCATGTCGGCACAAGCGGCCGACAAGGAACTGCAGGTCTGGATCCGCGCCACGAACGACTCGAAGGCTGTGTACGACCGCGTCGCGCAGGCTTTCGAGAAGAAAACCGGCATCCACGTCGAGTACTTCAACACGCTCACCGACTTCGAACAGCGTCTGGCCCGCGCCGCCGCCGGCAACACCCTGCCCGACCTGATGTTCAATGACGCCACCTTCATCGGCCAGGGCGTCCAGATGGGCATTCTGGAGCAGATTGACCCGAAGACCATCAAGGGTAGCGAAGACGTCTTCCCGGCAGCCTGGGCATCGGCCCGCTCGTTCGACGGCAAGTACTACGCCGTGCCGACGTCGGCGCAATCGTTCGCCCTGTTCGTGCGCAAGGACTGGCGCATCAAGCTCGGCCTGCCCTCGCCCAAGACCTGGGCCGACGTGCAGAACCTGGCCAAGGCCTTCACCGAGAAGGACCCTGATGGCAACGGCAAGAACGACACGTTCGGCTTCATCATCCCGGGTTCGACCACCCGCGGTTACACGAGCTGGTTCCTGTCGTCGTTCATCTGGCAAGCCGGTGGCGACTTCCTGAAGCCGGTCGGCAATGCCTTCAAGTCGAGCCTGGCCACCAAGGAAACCGCTCAGGCGGTGGACTTCCTGCGCGGCATGATCTGCTCGAAGGTTTCGCAGCCGGGCGCGATCAACGCCACCACGGCCGACGCGATCCCGTCGTTCCGTTCGGGCCAGACCGGCATGTTCTTCACCGGTCCGTACCACCTGCCGCTGATGGACAAGGACCCGGGCAAGGGCACCTATGAAGTCGTGTCGATCCACGGCCCGAAGAGCGCCGCGACCCTGGCTGAAGGTACCAGCGTGTACCTGATGAAGAAGAGCCAGAACAAGGCTGCCGCCAAGCAGTTCATCGAATTCATGATCTCGCCCGAAGGCCAGCAGATGGGCATGAAGGCCGGTGAAAACCAGCCGATCGTGCGCCTGTCGGTCAACAAGCGGGTCGACGTCAAGGCAACCTATGACAACGACGCCCGCTGGCAGCTCTTCCAGGACCTGTACTCCAAGGAAGGCCGCTACGTGCCGAACGTGCCTAACTGGACGCCGATCCGTCAGATCACTGCCGACGGTTTCAACAAGATCATGGCGAACTGCTCGAGCGACATTATTTCCGGCCTGAAGGAAGTCGACGTCGCCGTCGACGCCGAACTGGCCAAGCAGAACGTGCTGGCCAAGTAAGGCACGCATCCAGAAGCAACCGGCACGGCCGCCGCATCCCCGCGGCGGCCGTATTCAAGCCGTCAGAAAGGTTTCAACATGTCAGTACTGAGCCCGCATGCGCGGCGCAACCTCATCCCCTGGATATTCCTTGCCCCCGCGCTGATCATTTTCACGTGGTTCAAGTTTGTCCCGATGCTCGAGGGCTTGATCCTCAGCTTCTATAAGGTGAATTTCGACGGCCCCAATACGTGGGTCGGCATGGGCAACTTTGCCCGCGTGTTCAGCGACGCCGTGCTTGGCCACGCCGTCATCAACACGACGCTGTATGTGATCGTCACTTCGGTGGTGGCGGCTTTCATCGCGTTCTTCCTGGCCATCGCGCTGGAAGGACCGGCCCGTCACCTGCACTTCATCCGTACGGCCATCTTCCTGCCCGCCATCACCAGTGCGGCGATCGTGGCGGAAGTCTGGCGCATTCTCTTCAATCCGACACCGACGGGCGTGATGAACACCTTCGTCGGCTGGTTCGGCATTGCGCCGCAGGGCTTCCTGTCCGATCAGGCACAAGCGCTGTGGACGTTGATGCTGCTGCACATCTGGAAGGCCGTGCCGTACAACATGGTGATCTTCATCGCCGGTCTGGCAGGCATCAACCGCGAGCTCTACGACGCGGCCAACGTCGATGGCGCGAACTGGTTCCGCCGCATGTGGCACGTCACCCTGCCCGGCCTGATCCCGGCGATCTCGGTGGTGCTGATGCTGTCGTTCATCCGCGGCTTCCGCGTGTTCGCCGAAGTGTATGCGACGACCGGTGGCGGCCCCGCCGGCGCGACCGAGATGATCATGACGCACGTGTACAAGATCGGCTTCGAGCAGATCGACTACGGCTACGCGTCAGCGGTGTCCTTCCTGCTGTTTGCCTTCACGGTGGTGATGACCATCGTCCACCTGTCGGTCAAGGACCGTATCGCCAAGTATTGAGAGCCGATATATGGATAACGTTTGGAACAAAGTCGGCCGCTTCATCATTTATGCACTGGTTCTGGTCGTGTTCGTCGGCCCGTACTGGGGCATCCTGATGACGGCCCTGTCGGGCGCGCCGGTCAAGCCGGGCGAGCTGCTGGCCATGCCGCACCTGCCGACGATGGAGAACTTCCGCTTCGCCTGGGCGGAAGTGAAGGTGTGGCGCTTCCTGCTGAACTCGATGATCGTCGTGGTCATCGGCACCGCGCTGCAAGTGTCGGTGAGCGCGCTGGCCGCCTATGCGCTGGCCCGCAAGCAGTTCATGGGCATGGCCTTCGTCGGTCTGCTGATCCTGTCGACGATGATGCTGCCCGAAGAAGTGATCGCCATTCCGTTGTACCTGGTGGTGAACTACCACATCCCGGGTTTCGAATGGCTCACCAGCCAGATCCAGTCTTTCCTGCTGTGGGCGTTCAACTATCGCATCCCGACGTCGAACAGCCTGTACAACACGCACTTGGGGATGATCCTGCCGGTGGTGGGCTGGGCGTTCTCGATCTTCCTGCTGACCGAGTTCATGAAGGCGATCCCGAAGGAACTCGAAGAAGCAGCGCGCGTGGATGGCGCTTCGGAGTGGCAGATCTTCTTCAAGGTGATCCTGCCGCTGGTGAAGCCGGCGCTGGGTACGACGATGATCTTCGGTTTCATCATGATCTGGGACCAGTACCTGTTGCCGCTGATCGTGGTTAACCGCGAAGTGCTCTACACGATGCCGGTCATCCTGGGCACCTTGCGCTCGGACGAGACGATCACTCCGAACATTTTCATCGCCATCACCTTGCTGGCCATGCTGCCCAGCATCCTGGTGTACCTGGCACTGCAGAAGCACTTCAACCGCGGGATCATGTCCGGCGCGGTCAAGGGCTGAGGCACAACGAATACAAACCAGGATCGCGGCGGACCGCCGCGATCCCGACACAGGAAGATTGATATGGGAAGCGTAGTCCTCAAGAACGTTTATAAGTCGTTCGGCAAGACCGATGTCATCCGTGACGTCTCGATCGACATCCCCGACGGGGAATTCTGCGTGCTGGTCGGCCCGTCCGGCTGCGGCAAGTCGACCCTGCTGCGGATCATTGCCGGCCTGGAAGAAGTCACCGGTGGCGAGGTCCACATCGCCAACAAGAACGTCACCAAGATGGAACCCAAGCAGCGCGACATCGCGATGGTGTTCCAGAGCTATGCGCTGTATCCGCAGATGACGGTGCGCGAGAACATGGGCTTCGCGCTCAAGCTGGCCAAGGTGTCGAAAGAGGAAATCGCGCGCAAGGTCGACGACGTCGCCAAGATGCTCGGCCTCGAAGCCCTGCTCGACCGCCTGCCCAAGGCACTGTCTGGCGGCCAGCGCCAGCGCGTGGCCATGGGCCGCGCCATCGTGCGCAATCCGCAGGTGTTCCTGTTCGACGAGCCGCTGTCGAACCTCGACGCCAAGCTGCGTACGCAAGTGCGCGCTGAAATCCGCGAACTGCACCAGCGCCTGGGCACCACGTCGGTGTACGTGACCCACGACCAGATCGAAGCCATGACCATGGGCCAGAAGATCGTCGTGCTGCGCGACGGCCGCGTCGAACAGATGGGCTCGCCGCTCGAACTGTACGACCGCCCCGCCAACGTGTTCGTGGCCGGCTTCATCGGCTCGCCGACGATCAACCTGATCGACGGCAAGATCGTGCGCCAGAACGAAAAGCTGTACGTGAAGCTGCCCGACGGCGCGACCCTGCCTGTACCGGCCGGCGCGCAAGTGACCGAAGGCCAGGAGGTCGTGTTCGGCATCCGTCCGGAACAGGTCCGCGTGACCGAAAGCCTTGAACACTCGGTTCCGGCCAAGGTGACGTCGGTGGAAAACACCGGCTCCGACATGCAGGTGTTCTGCGAAACCGCAGGCGGCCGCATGACTTCGGCGTTCAAGGATCGCATCAAGATCGAAGCAGGCGACACCATCCACCTGACCGCCGATCTGGACGGCATCCACCTGTTCGACCGCGCCAGCGGTCAGCGGGTCGCCGGCATCTGATCGCCGCCACCGTGGGCCGCAATGCGGACCACGGGCGCCTCACCAGAATGGGGACTGCGTCGTGGCCGGGGACGCAGTCGTCGATGCGCGCGTGCGCATTCCGCACAACCGGCCGCGCATTGGAGGAAGCAAAGGATGTTGAATCGAATCGGAGCCCGCATCGCCGCGGCCGCAATCGTATCTCTCACCGCAGCGGGAACCGCTATGGCCGCAGCCCCCAAGGTCTATACGCTGGACGGCACGTATCTGGAAATCGCCAAGCAGCGCCTCGCCACCAACGACGCCAGCGTGAAGCCGGCCTACGACGCACTGATCGTCAAGGCTGACGCCGCGCTCAAGGCACAACCCGAAGCCGTGACCAAGAAGGGCCTGACCCCGCCGTCCGGCGACAAGCACGACTACATCAGCATGGGGCCGTACTGGTGGCCCAACCCCGACACCAAGGACGGCCTGCCCTACATCCGCAAGGACGGCCAGACCAACCCGTCGTCCAAGAACAGCGATACCGACTCGGTGCGCATCCAGTTCATGTGCAACGGCACGCGCGATCTGTCGCTGGCCTATTTCTTCTCGGGCGACAAGAAGTACGCCGAGCAGGCCGCCAGCTTCATCCGCACGTGGTTCCTCGATCCGGCTACCCGCATGAACCCGAACCTGCGCTTCGGCCAAGCCGTGCCGGGCGTGGTCGACGGTCGCGGCATCGGCCTGATCGACACACGCAATTTCTGGATGGTGATCGACGCTGTCGGCCTGATCCAGGATTCCGGCGCGCTCAAGCCGGCTGAAGTCGATGCACTGAAGAAGTGGTTTGCCGATTTCACGACGTGGATGACGACCAGCCCGACCGGCCGCGAAGAATTCGCCTGGGGCAACAACCATGGCACGTTCTTCGATGCACAGGTTGCCAACTACGCACTGTTCTACGGCGATGCCAAGCTCGCCGCGCAGACCGTGAAGGACGCGCAGACGTTGCGCATGGCCGCCCAGATCGCCCGCGACGGCAAGATCTGGTACGAACTGGAACGCACCCAACCGTACCACTACCAGGTCTTCAACCTCGAAGCGCAAACCCGTCTGGCACGCTATTCGGAACAGACCGGCATCGAGCCGAACACCTGGAACCTGGTGCAGGACGAGCGCTCGATCAAGGGCGGCATCGACTTTGCGGTCGGCTACGTGAAGGACCCGAAGTCGTGGCCGTTCAAGGACATGAAGGGCGTTGAATTCGACGCTGCGCTGAACCTGCTGCTGCAAGCGGCGCGTGCCTATCCGAAGGACAAGGAGAAGTACGTCGAGCTGCTGCAGTACATCCCGGCTTCGCTCAAGAGCGATCCGAGCTGGCTGCTGTGGCCGGTGAAGTAAGCACCACACGGTTGTACGCCCCGGCCCCGCGCCGGGGCTCGCAGTTCCAATAACAAGGACCGGAAGACCGGTCGGCGTGCGTTGCACGCACTGGATCCGCCGCGCGCAATCGGCCTGCGCGCCGGATCGATCTTAGGGAGTTACAGAATGTCGTTCGCCGTTGCACCCGTTTTTCTGACCCAGGACGAAGCCACCCGCATGCGGGCCGCGGCCGAGCAGGATTCGCTGATTGGTCAGAGCATCCGCAGCGCCCGCGCGCAGCTCGAAGAGATGCTGCAGCACCCGGTGTGGGTGCCTGGCAGCGGACCGGGGGGAGGCGTCGAACATGAGCAGCACAAGCTCAACTACAGCACGATCTTCTCTGCCGGCACGCAATACATGATCTTCGGCGAAGCGCGCTACGCCGAACGCATCCGCGACATCCTGCTGGCCTATGCCGCGATCTACCCCGGCCTGCCCTACGCCAAGCCGTACTCGCACAATCCGCCGGCCAAGCTGTTCCACCAGATTCTCAATGAACACATGTGGCTGCTGTTCACGTCGGTCGGCTACAGTTGCGTGCGCGACACGCTGTCCGCCGCCGACCGCGCCACCATCGAGACCAACGTGTTCGAGCCGATGGTCGAGATGTTCACCAAGACCTACCACCACCACTTCGACATCGTGCACAACCACGGCATGTGGGCGTGCGCGGCGGTGGGCATCTGCGGCATCGCCACGCAACGACGCGAATGGCTGGAGCTTGCCGTGCGCGGCCAGTTCGGCGACAGCAAGACGGCCGGCTTCCTGGCGCAGATTTCGCAACTGTTCTCGCCCGCCGGCTACTACGAAGAAGGCCCGTATTACCAGCGCTTTGCCATCCAGCCGATGTTGATGTTCGCCGAAGCGATCGAACGCGCGTGGCCGGAACTGGGCATCTACCAGTACCACAACCAGGTCGTCCAGCGCGGCTTCTACGCGGCACTGTACCCGTCGTTCCCCAACGGTGCCCTGGTGCCGCTGAACGACGCGGTCAAGCCGATGAACATCAAGAGCCTGGGCTACGTGATCGGCGCGAGCCTGATCTTCCGCCGCTACGAGATGGACCAGCGCCTGCTGTGGTTGGCACAGCAGCACCAGCAGGTGTGGCTGGACGGTGCGGGCCTGATGCTGTCCGACGCCTACGCGCCGCACGCCACCGAAGAAATCCATTGCGAATTCCCGAGCATCGAACTGTCGTGCGGGCCGCAGGGCGACAAGGGCGCCGTGGGCATCCTGCGCGCCGACGATGCTGCCGGCGATCAGGCCGTGCTGACGATGGACTACGGTACGCACGGACTCGCGGAACACGCGCACTTCGACGGCCTGACGCTGGGCTTTTTCGATCGCGGGCAAGAAGTGCTGCGCGACTACGGCTGCGTTCGCTGGATCAACGTCGAACCCAAGCACGGCGGCGCCTATCTGCCGGAAAACGTGACCTGGGCCAAGCAGACCATCGCCCACAATACGGTGACGGTCGACGAACGTTGCCAGCACGACGGCAACGCGGAACGCGCCGTGCAGTACCACGGCCAGCGCCTGCAGTTCTCCGGCGACAACGCCGATCATCAAATGATGACGGGCCAGATCTGCGACTACACGCCGGGCGTGACCATGCGCCGCAGCGCCGCGCTGGTGCGCCATGAAGACTTCGCCTACCCGCTGGTGGTCGACGCTTTCCGCATCCAGGCGGATGCCGAACACCAATACGACTATGCGCTCTACTACACCGGCCAGATCATCCGCACCGACTTCCCGTACGCACTCGACAGCGAGCTTTCGACGCTGGGCGACGGTGCCGGCTACAAGCACCTGTGGCGCCTGGGCTCGGGCAAGATCGACGCCGGCCAGGGCCTGTTCAGTTGGTTGCAGGGCCAGAGCTATTACAGCGTCATTTTCAGCGCGAACGTACCGACGGAGTTCATCTTCACACGCATCGGGGCCAACGACCCCAACTTCAACCTGCGTGCCGAGTCAGGCATGGCCATCCGCACACGTGGCCAGAATGTGAGCTACGCGACGGTCGTTGAAACGCACGGCTACTTCGAAGAAAGCACCGAGACCTCGCGCAACGCGCGCGGCCAAGTGCGGGCCGTCAGCGTGCTGCACGAAGACGACACCTGCACCGTGCTGCGCCTGACCGGCAACGACCGCAACTGGCTGGTCGGCATGGCTCATCGAGACAGTGGCAATGAATCGCACGCGGTCGATATCGATGGCCGCAGTTTCACCTGGCAGGGCGCGGTGGCGATCGAGCGCGAATAACGCTCCTCTGCAGCCGCAAGAACAAAGGCCCGCACGGGATGATCACCGTGCGGGCCTTTTTTTGGTTCGTGCGCGCTCAGCCGCTACGCGGCCCGAGCATGATGATGCCGGCGCCGACCAGGCACACCAGAACGCCGATCCAGTCGGAGGTACTCGGGCGAATGCCGTCGACGGCCCACAGCCACGTGATGGCCATGCAGATGTAGATGCCGCCGTAGGCCGCGTAGACGCGCCCCGCTGCCGTGGGATGCAGCGACAGCAACCACACGAACAGGCACAGGAACGCTGCTGCCGGCAGCAGCAGCCAGACGCTGCGGCCTTGGCGCAGCCACAGGTACGGCAAGTAGCAGCCGAGGATTTCGCAGACGGCGGTCAGCGCGAACAAGAAGAACAGCTTGAACGCCGCCACGTCGGCGTTTTACGCGATCGAGAACAGCTTGGAGAAGTTGGCGATGTCCAGCACCTGCCGCACGCTGCCCTTGACGCCGACGAGCTGTACGTCGCGGCTGGCGGTGCGCGCCTTGTCGCGCAGCATGAGCAGCATGCCCAGCGCCGAGCTGTCCAGGTACGAGACCTCCGACAGGTCCACGTGCACGGCCTTGCCGGGCGCTTGTTCGAGGAGTTCTTCCACAGCTTCGCGAAATTCGCGGTGCGCCCTGAAATCGAAGCGGCCAACCAGGCGCAGCGTCGCGAGATCGGGGCTTACGGTTACATTGGCGTCCATCAAGAATCTCCGTTGGTATCGTTATGCCGGCCCGCCCGGTCGCCCCGGGAACGTGCCTTGTTCACCCTGCCACAGGTCCTGCCGTCGCGCTCTGGCGCAACTTTTCGACGATATGCGCGCCGATCTCGCGAAGAGGAATCACCGCATGTGCAGCCCCGATGGCAACAGCTTCGCGCGGCATTCCCCAAACGACCGAACTGTGTTGATCCTGGGCCACGGTGTAGGCGCCTGCTGCCTTCATCGCCAGCAACCCTTCGGCGCCATCCTTGCCCATACCCGTAAGGATAACGCCAATGGCCCGTGCGCCCACATTGCGGGCCGCCGAATGGAACAGCGCGTCGACCGCCGGTCTGTGCCGGTTGATCGGCTCGGCCCGCGACAGTTCGCAGTAGTACGCCCCGTTGCGACGGCGCACGAGCAAGTGCGAATGCCCGGGCGCGACGTAGGCGCAGCCGGCTTCCACCTTCTCGCCGTCTTCCGCTTCCTTGACGTGCAGTGCGCACTGCGCGTCGAGCCGGCGCGCGAACGAGGCCGTGAACATCTCAGGCATGTGCTGCACGATCACCACGCCCGGGATGTCCACGGGCAGATCGGCCAGTACTTCCTTGATGGCTTCGGTCCCCCCGGTGGACGCTCCGATCAGGACGAGGCGGTCATCCTGCGGACGCTGGATGGGTGGCGGGCGCGGGGTCATCGATGGGGTCGCCCTGGTCAACGGGCGGCCGGCGTACGCGCGTAGACGGTACGGCCCATCGAGCGGAACAGGTTGGCGGCGTGGATGAAGTTCTCGGAATGGCCGGCGAACAACAGGCCGTCCGGCCGCAACAGCGGCACGAAGCGTTCGAGGATGCGGTACTGCGTCGGCTTGTCGAAGTAGATCATGACGTTGCGACAGAAGATCGCGTCGAACGGGCCCTGCAACGGCCAGTTGGATTCCAGCAGATTGATGCGACGGAAGTTGATCATGCGTTGCAGCTCCGGCCGCACACGGTAGTCGCCGCTGGCCTCGCGCACGAAGAAGCGATTGATGCGAGCCTCCTCCATGCGCGCGAGCCGGTCTGCGCCGTAGACGCCCTTTTGCCCGTGGGCGAGCACGTTGGTATCGAGGTCGGAGGCGACGATTTCGACCGGCGGATTCATTCCCGCAAACATCTCGCACGCG
The DNA here is from genome assembly GCF_041807905.1 of Uliginosibacterium sp. sgz301328. Classification (NCBI taxonomy): domain Bacteria; kingdom Pseudomonadati; phylum Pseudomonadota; class Betaproteobacteria; order Rhodocyclales; family Zoogloeaceae; genus Uliginosibacterium; species Uliginosibacterium sp. sgz301328. Next base: position 79,029 of record NZ_JBGVSA010000013.1, on the reverse strand, counting down.
GTGATCGCCAGCGAGTAGGCTTCCTCCCCTGTCGAGGACGCGCAGCACCAGATGCGCAGGGTGCGTTTTTCCGCTACGCGACGCAGGTGTTCGGACAGGATGTCGAAGTGATGCGCCTCGCGGAAGAACGAAGTCAGGTTGGTGGTGAGCGCGTTGACGAAGGCTTCCCATTCGGCCGCGTCGTGGCTGTTTTCGAGCTTGTCGAGATAGTCGACGAAGCGCTTGTGCCCACCCAGGCGCAAGCGGCGTGCAAGGCGGCTGTAGACCATGTCCTGCTTGACGGGCGAAAGCGAGATGCCGGCCCGCTTGTAGATCAGCCGGCGAACCCGCTCGAAGTCGGCCTCGGTGAATTCGAATTCACGGCTGCCCGGCTCGATGCGGGCCAGCGTCTGCATGATGGCGGCGCGGGCCAGCGCGTCCGGGCGAGGCGCCGCAGTCGTCGTGGCGGGCGTCGGCGGGCTCGCGGGCGGGCGGCGATTGGGGATCGGTTTGTTCATCTTGTCAGGTGGCCCACATGATTCTTTGCAGCATGAGGGCACCTACGGCATGCAGGACGCACAACTTGAGCCGGGCAACGGCTGCGCCACCAACTGTCACAGCGCTCCGGCGCCATCGGCAATGCCAGACCAAGGGGCAGCGCCGGCTCGCATCCGCTACAGTTTTGAGTGCCAAGTCCGTAACTGCGACATAGTCTGCAAACAGAACCTCCGCCCAAGACGAGGCCAGGAAGGCCCATGACAGCCGAACACCCCATACTGCTGGTGGAAGACAATCCGGACGACGAGGCGCTGACACTGCGCGCGTTTTCCAAGAACAAGATCGGCAATGAGATCATCGTCGCGCGCGACGGCGTCGATGCGCTCGACTACCTGTTCGGCACGGGGCGCCACGCCGGGCGGGACATGTCGATCATGCCGGCGCTGGTCCTCCTGGATCTCAAGCTGCCGCGCATCGACGGACTCGAAGTGCTGCGCCGCCTGCGCGCGGACCAGCGCACGAGCCTGTTGCCGGTAGTCGTACTGACGACTTCGCGCGAGCTGCAGGACATCCAGGAAGCCTACCGCCTGGGTGCCAACAGTTATGTGCGCAAGCCGGTAGATTTCGAACGGTTTCTCAATACCGTCGGCCAGCTCGGGCAATACTGGCTCACACTCAACGAGCCCGCCGACCCGCGCCCGGACTGACTCCGCCGGCGGTCGCTGCCGTTATCGCGCGCAGCCCATAGTGGGTATTCGCCGGACCGCCCGCCCCGCTCCTTATAATGGCCCCACGGTCAATCTGGAGGGCGCCACGCATGATGACTCCCGACTATCCTCGCGACCTCATCGGTTACGGTGAGCATCCGCCTCCGGCCGACTGGCCGGACGGCGCGCGCGTGGCGGTGCAGTTCGTGCTCAATTTCGAAGAAGGCGGCGAGAACTGCGTGCTGCATGGTGACGCAGGCTCCGAGCAATTCCTGTCGGAGATCATCGGCGCCGCGGCCTACCCCAATCGTCACATGTCGATGGAGTCCATCTACGAATACGGCTCGCGCGTCGGCGTATGGCGCATCCTGCGTGAGTTCGAGTCGCGCGGCCTGCCGCTGACGGTGTTCGGCGTGTCGATGGCGTTGCAGCGCAATCCCGAAGTCACCGCCGCTTTTCTCGACCTCGGGCACGAGATCGCCTGCCACGGCTGGCGATGGATTCATTACCAGAACGTGGACGAAGCGACAGAGCGCGAACACATCCGCGTCGGCACGCAGATCATCCGCGAACTGACCGGCGGCCAGTGGCCGCTGGGCTGGTACACCGGCCGCGACAGCCCGAACACGCGCCGCCTGGTGGTGGAACACGGCGGCTTTGAATACGACGCCGATTACTACGGGGACGATCTGCCCTTCTGGATGCCGGTCGCCTGCGGCGATGGTTCAACGCATCAACAACTCATCGTGCCGTATACGCTCGATGCCAACGACATGCGATTTGCATCGCCGCAGGGCTTCAACACCAGCGAGCATTTCTATCAGTACCTGAAGGATTCGTTCGACGTGCTCTACTCGGAAGGCGAAGAGACGCCGCGCATGATGAGCATCGGCATGCACTGCCGCCTGCTCGGCCGCCCCGGCCGCATCCGCGCGCTGCAACGCTTTCTGGATTACATCGAGGCGCACGACAAGGTGTGGGTATGCCGCCGCATCGACATCGCGCGCCATTGGCAGAACCGCCATCCAGCGCCCTGACCCTCAAGGACAACGACAACATGGCCGCCCCGCAACTCGACCCCCACGCGCCCGTTTTCACGCAGCGCTACGTCAACCTGGCCGACCCGCGTCTGGGCGCGGCCGGCGTCTTTGCCACCGATGAATTCTTCGCACCGCTGTCGCGCATGCTGTCACCGGACGAGCCGGTATTCATCCCCGGCAAGTACGACGATCACGGCAAGTGGATGGATGGCTGGGAGACGCGCCGCCGACGCAATGGCGGACATGATTACGCCGTCATACGCCTGGCGCGGCCGGGGCGTATCGTCGGCGTGGATATCGATACGCGCCACTTCACCGGCAACTATCCGCCCGGTGCGTCACTCGCCGCTTGCTATTGCCCCAATGGCGACCCGGACGACAAGGTGCAGTGGACGCCGCTGCTCGACGGCGTGGCGCTGCAGGGCAATTCGCATCACTACCTCGACGTGGCACGCGACGGCACCTGGACGCACGTGCGCCTGTCGATCTTTCCCGACGGCGGCGTGGCGCGCCTGCGCGTGTATGGCCGGCCGAGCATTGATTGGCAGACGATGGACGCCGCCAGCGACATGGCGGCAGCCGCCAACGGCGCATACATCGTCGCGACCAACAACGAACACTTCGGGCTGGCTGCCACGTTGTTGCTGCCGGGGCGCGGCGCAAACATGGGGGATGGCTGGGAAACGCGCCGCCGCCGCGAACCGGGCAACGACTGGTGCATCGTCGCGCTGGCCACGCCATCGATCATCGAGCGCGTGATCGTCGATACCGCGCACTTCAAGGGCAATTACCCGGACCGCTGCTCGCTCCAGGCGGCGTGCGTCGACGGCGGTACGGCCCCATCCATCGTCACGCAAAGCATGTTCTGGCCCGAACTGCTTGCGCCGCAAAAGTTGCAGATGGATGCCGAGCACGGGTTCGCGGATGAGTTGGCGGCGGTGGGCGTGGTTACGCACGTGCGCTTCAATATCTTCCCGGACGGTGGCGTGTCGCGCCTGCGCCTGTTCGGCCGTCCGGCTCAAGTCTGAAATGCGCATCGAGCCACTCACGCGCGCGGCCTTCGCCCCTTTCGGAGAGGTCATCCAGACCGAAGGGGCGGAGCACTTTCCCATCAACGGCGGGAGCACGGAGCGCTTCCATGCATTGGCACGGGCCGAAGTGCTGGAAGGTGGCGAGGCGATCATCAGCGTATTCCGGGCAACGCCACGCGCCCTGCCCTTCACTTTGCAGGAGATGGAATACCACCCGCTCGGCAGTCAGGCTTTCTATCCTTTGTCAGGCTTGCCGTACCTGGTGGTCGTCGCGCCGAAGGGCCCGCCTCCGGCGCCTGAATCGTTGCGGGTATTTCTGGCGCGCCCGGATCAGGGCGTCAACTACGCACCGGGCGTGTGGCACCATCCGCTCATTGGACTATACGAAACAAGCGATTACCTCATCATCGACCGTCGCGGACCGGGCAACAACTGCGTCGTACAGGCCCTGCCGCGGACGATCCACATCACTCAGGCCAACATCAGCGCCGCCGCCAAGGGCTGAACATTCTTGGCCAATCCCGGCGGCGATAGTGTGACTCTCGCTGTCGGTGGTTATACCTATTGCTCAAAAGTATTACATATCGCGAAGATGCGTCGGCTCGCGCACAGACGCGATGCATGAGGAGACGGGCCTAGCGCCGCACAGAGCGCCATCCCGCACAGATCTGTTGCGCCATGCGCTGCTGTTCTGTTCCTTGCACCCCGCATGGCGTCGTCCATCACTCATCAGAGGAAGACATCATGACGCGACGTGCGAGAGGCATCGCGCTTGCCCTTTTTGTTGCCCTGCTTTCGGCCTGCGGCGACGACAACAACGGCGACAACGGCAGTTCTTCGAGCAGTTCCACCAGTTCACGCAGTTCCAGCAGCGCCAGCTCGACGACTTCGAGTACGTCAAGCAGTGCGGCTTCGTCATCGAGCAATTCGAGCGCAACCAGTATCGATGGCATTCCGCTCGCCACGGGCAGCGGCATGATCGCGCTGCCGGCAATTCGCGCGCCCTTTTTCAACATCAAGGACTTCGGTGCGGTTTCCGGCGGCGCTGCGCTCATCAACCAGAAGGCGATCAACGACGCCATCGATGCGGCCGCCGCAGCGGGTGGCGGCACGGTCATCGTGCCTTCGGGCGATTACCGCAGCTACAGCATCCGCCTGAAGAGCAAGGTCGGCCTTCACCTGGAGAGCGCGGATTCGATCATCCGCGCCGCCGTGCAGGGAACGGGCGCGGGGCAGGACGGCGGCTTCTATGACGCGCCGGAAGTGAACCTGTTCGTCGGCCTGCAGGACCAAGGCCACAGCCATTGGGCGAACAGTCTGATCTACGGCATCGACGTGCAGGACGTAACCATCTCCGGGCCTGGGCTCATCGATGGGAGTTACCTCAACAATGGCACGATCGTGAATGTGCTGTCGGGCAACGATCCGTCGGAGGTCTCCACGCGCACGGCATCGGGCACCGCGGCCGGCGCCAACAAGGCCATCGCGCTCAAGAACGCCACGAACGTGGTATTCCGCGACTTCCGCATCAAGAACGGCGGCCACTTCGCCATCATCGGCACCGGCGTGGTCGGCTGGACGATGGACAACATGGTGGTCGACACCAATCGCGACGCGCTGGATGTCGATTCTTCGCAGGACGTCACCATCCGCAACTCGGTATTCAATTCGCTGACCGACGATGCCATCGTGCTGAAAGGATCGTTCGGGCTGGGCAAGTACTTTGCGACCCGGAACGTGCTCATCGAGAACTGCACGGTCAGCGGCTACGATGCAGGCTCGGTCCTGGCGGGGACGTATTCCACCCAGAAGCTGGTCGCCACCGACCGCGATGGCCCCACCGCGCGCATCAAGCTGGGCACCGAGGGCACGACGGGCTTCGAGCGCGTGACCATCCGGCACGTCACCTTCGATCGTTCGCGCGGCTTCGCGCTCGAATCCGTCGATGGCGCGGAGTTGAAGGACATCGTGCTGACCGACGCAGTGATGAAGAACGTCAGCAGTTCGCCGATCTTCATCCGCATCGGCGACCGCGGACGCGCCCCCGTCACCGGCATCGGCCCGGACGAGGCCACCAGCCCGACCAACACCGTGCGGCTGGACGATCGCGGCTGGGTGCTGCCCAACATCGTCGCCAAGTACGGCAGTTGGCCGGCGGTGAGGTACATCCCGTCGTACGACAAGACGGCCGCTGCGCCGATCGGTGGAGCGAGCACGCCCTTCACCATTGTCAACGCTGCGGCGCCGACCAAGCTCAATCCATATTCGGCGCAACCGACCGATCCGCTCTTCGCCAATGCGGTGGGCGTAGGCTTTGCGACGGCACGCAACATCAGCATCAGCAACGTCACCATCACCGACGTCGATCCGCGCTATCCGATCCTGATCGCGGGCCTGGTCGATCATCCGGTCGAAAACGTGAAGATCAGCAATGTGTCGATCGAGTATCGCGGCGGCCTGAAGATGGAGCATGCGGTCGAGCAGCGCCAACTCAACCAGACGTGGGCATACACGGCCTACGAGTCAGCGGCGGCGAGTCAGTCCCTGCCGTGGCTGGCCAACACATTTTTCTCGAAGAATGAGGCGCTGCTGCCGCGCATCGGTTGGAGCACGTCGGCCAATGGTGGCGCGGGCGGCTGGGTGGACGATCCGTACAACGTGCCGGAAATGCCGCGCGAGTACCCGGAGCCCAGCTTGTTCGGCATCTTGCCGGCCTATGGCATCTACGCGCGCCACGTAACGGGGCTGACGGTCGCTGACGTAAAGCTGACGACCAAGGTGACGGATGAGCGCCCCGCTGTTGTTCTCGACGATGTATCCGGCGCAACGTTCGCTGGATTCAGCGCCCCGGCGGCAACCGGCGTGCCCACCTTCGTGCGAGTCACCAATACGAAGAAACGCGAGGTCGATCGCGAGTACGTCAAGGAGCAACCGTACAAGACGACCACCGTCAGCAACGTCGTACTGCCGTCCGGCACGCAGGTGCAGGACGTCGCCGTCGACCGTCCCGCTCCAGGCACGCCGCCGGATTCGCTCTATACGCTACCGACGGCCCCAAGCACGACGTATCCGTACAGCTACGCCGTGCCGGATGCGAGCTACCCGGTGCCGCTCACGGTGCATCGTCCGCACTTCGATGCCATCGCGGCACAGAACGTCGTCGTCGGACAGGCGCTGCAGTTCACGGTGAACGCCAAAACGCCCGCGAGCGGCGTGACGCTGACGTACTCGGCGAAGAATCTGCCCGCCGGCGCGAGCTTCAACGCCAACACGCGCGCCTTCAGTTGGACACCCGGCAGCGCGCAGGCCGGGCAATACACCGTGCAGTTCGTGGTGGACGACGGCGTGATCCCCGAAACGCGTGACGTGGCGATCACCGTCACGCGCTAGTGTCTCCTCCCCCTCGGGATGCCCCCGAGGCATCGGGCCGATCTCCGGATCGGCCTTTTTTTCGTCCCGAGCGCGCCCGTGAGTGGCTGCGTAACGTCGCTGCGCCAGCGCGCACGGCAAGTCTCGCGTGTCGCACTGCCGGCACGAACGGACCATCTCAGCCCGGCCAAACACCGGACGAAAAAAAGGGCAGCCAAGGCTGCCCTCAATTCACGCGGAGATCGGGTGGCCCGAAGACCACCCGCTGAACGAACGCGTTACGGCGTCGGGACCCAGCCTGCGCCCGAGTTGTAGCCGCTGAACACCTTGTCGCGAGACAGGTACGGGGCGGCTTCGGCGTCGGTCAGGATCTTGGCCGTGGTGCTGCGCTTGCTCGTATCGAGCTTGTTGCCAGCCAGATCCATGCTGTTGTACTCACGCCATCCACTGGTCGCCGAGGCGGCCGCCGGGTTCGGATTCGGGTTGCTGAAGAGGTTGGCAGCCCAACCGACTTCATTGACGTGCGAATCCATCTTGGTATTGACGAACACGATGTTGTCATACCAGGTGCCTGCTGCGGCACGGGCTAGGTACGTGGCCTTGTCCGCCAGCGGCTCGCCGCCAGGGCCGACGCCTTGCGTCAGCTTGCTGTTCAGGAACACGAAGCCCGGATCGGTGGCGCCAACCGTGCGAGCCTGCAGGACGTAGTTACCCGAGGGCGACTTGGCGGTATCACCCACCGAACGGATTTCGCTGTTCTCGAACAGTGCTGCGCGGTTCGCACCCCAGATGAAGTCGACGTTACCGGCGATCAGCGTGTTGTAGAACCATGCGTAACCCTTGACCTGGATGGTGTCCTGCTCGCTGTAGAACGCGGCGTTCTTGGCGATCAGGCGATCCGTGTCGCGGGCGTTGAAGTACAGCGTTTCGGCCTGGCTGGAAACCGTGGTCGAACGCAGCATGGTGTTCTTCAACGTCAGCGTATCCAGCGTCAGCAGGTCGGCCTGCTCGATCAGCAGCACGGCACGGCCACCGGCCGGCGTACCGGAACCCGGAGCCTGGCTGGCGCCCGAACCGCTGTTCAGGCCTTCGTAGTTCTTGTACTGGATGATCGTACCGTCGCGGCTCTCGCCCTTGATCGTGACGTTGTTCTTGCCACGCAGGTAGAGCAGTTCTTCGTACGTGCCGTTCTTGACGTTGATGGTGACTGGCGCTTCGGCCGTACCCGAGTAGTTCTGCATGGCGTAGTTCAGCGCGCCCTGCACGGTACGGAAGTCGGCGGTGGAGCCATCATCGTCGACGGTCACGGTCGTGCCCGTCGGGCCGGCCGCCTTGGTCTTGAACGACCAGTTGGCCGTCTTGCCGATACCCACGAAGTTCACCTTGTTGATGGTGCCGGTCACGGCCCCATTGGAGATGGCCACGTAGTACTCGGTGCCGTACGAGAGCTTGCTGTTGTGCGGATTGATCGTCAGCGTGTTGCCATTGACGCGTACGGGATTCGAGTAAGCGCTGCGAACCGCCGTCTGGCCCGAATAGCCGATGTTGTCGATTTCACCAGTGAGCTTGATGGTGTCGACCAGCGTGTCGTCGCTCTTCTTGAAGATGCGGATCGAGCCGTTCGTACCCACCACCGGCGGGCAGTCGAACGTGAGCTGGAGCGGTGTGTCTGCATATGCAGCACTGTCGCCGGCGACCGGCAGGACCTTGCCTGAGAGATTGTAGGTCGCCGTCGGCATGACGAACTGCGCGCCGATGGTTGCCGTGATCGTACGGGTGACCGCCGAATCCGACCCGCTGGTAAACGTGATCGCCGCCGAGCCGGCCCCGACGGGTTTGAGCGTCACAACGTTGCCGCTTTGCGAGACGGTGACGACCGAAGTGTCCGACGACTTGACCGTGTAGGTGTCGGCGGTCGTGCCGTCGCTCTTGAGCGCCGTAACGTTGACCGTTCTGGCCGCATCGCCCGCTTCTGCCGTCCACGTGGATGCGCCATCGATCGACAGGAGAACCGGCTTCACGCTCGGGTCACCCGCCTTGATGTCGTCGACCTGGAAGGACTTGTTGTCGGTATAGATGCCGGTGAGCCCCTTGGCCGTCAGCTCGGTGTAGGTCACCTTGCCATCCGGATACGTGGCGTTCGACACCGGCGTGCCGTTGAAGTAGCCCTTCACGGAGGAGCCGATCATTTCGAGACGAACGGTGTACCACTCGCTGTCCATCGCGATCGCCTGCTTCATCTGGATCGTGCGCGTCAGCGTGCCGTTGATCATCTTCACCAGCTCGACCTGTGTCGATCCGGTGGAGTTCTGCACGTTGAGCAGAATGCCGTACCAATTGTTGGCATCGACATAGCGCCCCATCAGCACGAGCCGCTTGTTGCTCGTCGTACTGTTGGCTTGCGGCTTGAAGCGGGCTTCGACGTAGTAGTCGCCGCTGGTCACGCCGGTGAATGAGGCACTCTTGACCAGCGCCAGTACGCCACCCTTGGCGGCGGCCGTGTATTGCAGGACGCTGTTGTTGGCGCCTTCGGACTCCGCGTTCACGGCAAACTTGCCGTCCGCTGTCGAGCCCGAGGGTATGAGATCCCACTTGTCCGCGTTGCCCGCCTGGAAGTCGTCGCAGAACCAGTAGCTGCCGCTGGAGCACATGAACACGGGAGCAGATGCAACCGAACTCGCGACGCTCGAACTGGAACTGCTGGAGCTGCTCGATGCGGCCGGGTTCGGACACATGTCGACGCTTGAACTCGAGCTCGAGCTCGAAGAGCTCACGGAACTCGAAGAGCTGACCGAACTCGACGATGAACTGCCGGAATTGTTGTCGCCGTCGTCGTTACCACAGGCAAAAAGGAACGGCAGGACGGTCGCGACGAGCATGGCGCTACGCGCGAGACGCAGATGTCTCATGAATCTCCTCCTAGAGAGTGCTTCTCGAAATGTCTTTATTTTTTTGTTGCAGGCGGGCTTTACCGCTCTCGCGAGCATAAGCCGGCGACCGGTAACCAACCTGATCGAAATTGCTATTTTTGGGTCAGTGGCGGTGCTAGTCGTGCGATTACCGGGCGGTAGCCGATCGTCGTCGCACCAACAAAAAAGCCCCGGCCGCAGGTGCGGACGGGGCTTTTGCTGACAGCGAGAATGCTGATTACGGCGTGCCGATGGTGACCTGATCGAACACGCTTCGCGAAGTGATGTCTGCCTTGCCCGACATGCCGGCCAGGCCGATGTAGACGGTGCTGTCGAGCGGTGTGTAGCCAGAGGCCGAGAAGTCCTGCTTCTTTTCCGTCGTCCAGTTCGACCCATCGATCGAGAACCACACCGAGACCACCTGCCCCACCCGCTGCAACTTGAGATAGATCGGGCTGGTCGACGACGCCACCGGAATCGATGTCACGCCGGACGGCGCGGTAATTTGCGAGCTGGATGGCGCGGCCGTGTCGTTGTCGATCTTGCGCTGTTCCCACTGAACGCGCGGCACGCCACGGTACAGGACGCCGTAGTAGCGCGAACCAGCATCCAGACTGTTGCGAAGCATGAGACCCGCGCGAACGTTGGCCGTCGATTGCCCCGCAGGCAATTCCATGGACGTCAGGCGTGCGGTGATGACGAAGTCGCCCGTTATCTGCGCGTAGGCGTACTCGAACGTATCCGCGTAGGTCGGCGCCGTCACCGAACCGGTCAGGCCCGCGCCCGTCAGCGTGTAGGTGGCGGTGGCGACGTCATATGCCGCGGTAGCGCCAACGTTGCCGATCGCGCGCGCCGTGCCCAGCGTTGCGCCCGGCAGCGAGATTTCCATACCCGGCGGCAGGCTGGAAGAACTCGAGCTGGAAGAACTGGAACTGGACGAACTCGACGAGCTGGACGAATTCGGGTCCGCGTAACCGCCGTTGAATGCCGGATCCGACGATTGCATGTCAGCCACGACCGCCAGCTTGCCGGCACCCGCGTTGGCGAGCACATAGTTGCGCACGTCCGCAGCGCTGGTACCAAGCTGATACGGATAGGCCGGAGCCCAGCCCAGTTCGTTGGTGTACTCGTGAGTCGCCCAATCGGCAACGGCACGGGCGGGGGTGGCGGCGGCCGCAGCGGCGATTTCCTTGCTCTTGTTGTCGTCGTACTTGCGCCTGGCGACAGCGTCGATCTGCAATGGCGCGTCGTTGAACCACGAGCCTTTGTCCTTGAACATGTAGCCGTAGAAGTTATCGACCACGACGTCCACATTCACCTTCGAGCCCTTCTGCTCGAAGACGTTGGTCTCCGAGAGGATCGACGACTCGATGCCCATGCCGATGAAGTAATGCGCGTTGCCCGAATCGCGGCTGATCATCGGATAGTCGAGGTCATCGCTGTTGCCGCGCCCGTAGTTGTTGTACAGGTGCACTTGGCCGAAGCGCACGCGCGGCGCACGTTCCTGCGAGTTGTCCCAGAGGTTGCCGGACCACGTCATGTGAAACTTGCCGCGATCCTTGGCCGCTTGCGAGTCACCCGAACCGATCATGTTCGTCTTGTCATGATTGCGGAAAATACTGTGCGACACGGTGACGAAGTCTGAGCCGTCTTCAAAGTCGAGCAGGCCGTCATGGCGTTGCACGTGCTTGCCGAAGATCACCGGCTCGGCGCTGTCCAGATGCTGGCCGTCGCTGAACGTGCAGTGGTCGATCCAGATGTACTTGCCGGTCACGACCGAGAACGCGTCGTAGCGCGAGTTCCAGTTGCCGGTGGCGCCGTCCGAACCGTCCCAGGCCGGGAAGAGATCTACCGGCGCCTCGAACGTCATGTTGCGGACGATGATGTTGTTGCTGCCATTGATGGCGAAATAGCCATCCACCAGCTTGCCGTTGTTACCAACGCCCAGCACCGTCGTGTTGGCAGGTAGCACGAACTGGATCTGCGCCTTCTGCAACTGGGCGCCGGCCGTGCGGGCCGAGGTCTGGTTGTTGATGGTGGTGAGCTCGGCGGTGGCGGCTGCGTCGCCTGCGGCGCTCTTCGTCTTGAGGTTGTTCACATATGTCTGGTCTGCATCGACCAGATGCACGTAGGCATCGAAGTCCCACTTCTTCGTCATCTTGCTGTTGTAGTACGCAAGATCGGCAAAGGTGCCGTCGCCCAGGTCGGTACCGTAGATGGTGCCGTCGACATAGATGATCTTCGGTTCGAGCTTGGCCGCGGCCGGATCGGTCTTGTACGTCGGGCTATTGGCGTTGTTCAGCGCATTGAGCAGCTCGGCGCGATTGTGGACCACGTAGATGTTCGTCGGCTTGGCGTCCTTGCCCCCGCTCACGCCCCCTTGCATGGTGGCCCAACCGGTCGCGTGGGCTACCAGCGGAATCGTCGTCGTGAGCGAGCTCGACGACGAACTGTCGCTGGACGAGGAACTGGAACTCAGCGATGAGTTCGAGCTGGAATTGCCGGAACTGCTGGATGACGAGCCGTTATCGTCGTTGCCGCCGCAGGCTGCAAGCAGTGCGGCAGCGGCAATGGATAGACCGAACGCGGCGACAAAGCCGCGCTGGCGAGAAATTCTCCGCATGTAATGAGTCTCCTTGAAACCAGAAGCCACGCACTGGAAGGGGGTTGCGTGGAGCGATCGGTAATCATTGTTACCGTTATCTTTTCTGACAGCGGTCAGAATGTTCCGCCCCTGCATACAAGTTGTCAAACCGTTTTTTGACGCGCAAATATCCCGTATTTATCGAATTGTTACCGGGCTCATTGATTATCAAGGAATTATTGGTCAGACAAGTCGAACGCTCCACTATACTCCGGTGGGGAATCATCAATCGCACGGCGGAAAGACGTACTCGTATTGACTGCTTATTGCGGCACCAGCGCACAGCACCGTTGAGCGCTGCTCCAGCATCTGAGACGTCTGGCCGGTTCACCCGACATGTCACCGGCCCTACCCCACACATGCGCCGAGCTGCACGCCCACATGGACCCACGTGGTTGCGGCGCTCGATGAGAAACGGACCTGCGGCAGTTGCCAACTGAAAGGCCAGGTTCTTCACCAGGAGGCCTTGACCCGGTTCGACCGAGCAGCTTTAATTCATGAACGCGAACGATTATCAATACCTGCCATGAACCCGATTCCCGCCCCCGCTGCAGAACCTCCCGGCAATGGCCTGCCGCCGACCACGCCGGCCACCGTCCAGACTGTGTCGAGTCGTGCGCTGCTCGGCGGAGGCAGTTTGGTACTGATAGAACACTCCGGAATGTTGTATACTCTTCGGGCTACCCGCAGCGGTAAGCTCATATTGACAAAGTAGCGGGCTCAGAGCCCGCAACGTCGGACTTCACGGGGAAGACCGACGTTGAACAACACTGGAGTAACTGAATGTCTCGTTTCACTGGCCCCCGCCTGAAGGTGATGCGTGCACTCGGCATTGAACTGCCGGGCCTGTCGCGCAAGTCGATCGAAAACCGCCCGAATCCCCCGGGCCAGCATGGTGCCCGCCCCCGCCGCAAGTCGGGTTTCGGCAACCAGCTGATGGAAAAGCAGAAGCTGCGCATGAACTACGGCCTGACGGAAACCCAGATCCGTCGCCTGATGGCCGAAGCCAAGAGCGACCGTGGCGCGACCGGCGACAAGCTGGCTCAGCTGCTGGAACGCCGCCTGGACAACGTGGTCTTCCGCGCCGGCTTTGCTCCGACGATCCCGTCGGCTCGCCAACTGGTCAACCACGGCCACTTCCTGGTCAACGGCAAGCCGGTCAACATCCCGTCGTACCGCGTGCGTATCGGTGACGTCATCACCGTGCGTGAAAAGAGCAAGAACCTTGGCCTGATCAAGGAAACCATTGCTGCTCCGGCGCTGACCCGCGCTGAATGGCTGCAATGGGACGAAGCCGCTGCCAAGGCCACCGTTTCGCACCTGCCGGGCATCACGGACATTCCGTTCCCGGTCGAAATGCAGCTGGTCGTCGAATACTACGCAACGCGCATGTAATCGACACAGCCACCAGGCAGCACATACAGCCCGGGTTGCGCATGCGGCCCGGGCTGTTTTCATTTCGGCGGCGTTGCGGCCCCGGAATCGGCTCGATTGAGCCAATAAGCCAATATCCCGACTCACCGATATTGCGCCGACGCACGCATCGCCGCCCGCTGTGCGAACGGACGATGCGCCATGCGGCTCAGAGCGCGCTGGACAAACCGCCGTCCAGATTGATGCTCGTACCCGTCACGTAGCTCGCCGCATCCGACGCGAGGAACGCGATCACACGGGCCACCTCCTCCGGCTCACCGACGCGCCCCAGCGGCACGCCCTGCCCCAATTGCTGGTAGTGCTCATCGGGTGTCCGGCCGTGGCGCGCCGCGGCCGCTGCCTGCTGGCCGCTTTTCACCAGGCCAATGCAGACGGTGTTCACCAGGATGTGGTCCGGCGCGAGTTCTTTCGACAATGCCTTCGTCATGGCCAGCCCTGCCGCGCGACTGACTGAACTCGGCATGGATTTCGCGCCCGGATGCTTGCCGCCGATGGCGGTAACATTGACGATGCGTCCGCCGCCCTGGTGACGCAGGTGCGGGACGGCATGGCGCGCCACGCGAATGGCGGCGAAGAGCTTGAGATCCAGATCGTGCTGCCACGCCTCGTCCGTCACGGACTCGAACGCCTGGGCCGCCGATGTGCCTGCGTTGTTGACGACGATATCCAGGCGCCCGAAGCGTGCCGCCGTTTCCGCCACGATCCGCTGTGCTTCGCTGGCGAGCGAAACGTCGGCCGCGATCGGCAGCACCTTGCCACCAGCCGCGCGGATTTCGTCGGCCGCGGCGGCCAGGACGTCGGGCCGGCGCGCCACGATCGCCACCGACACGCCTTCTGCCGCCAACACCTGAGCGGTCGCCTTGCCGATGCCTTCGCTCGCGCCAGTGATGAGCGCGACCTTGCCTTTCAGACCAAGATCCATCTGTTCCGTCCTTTCTGATTGAATCAAGCCGAAACGCGCATCCTAAGCCCGCCGGGCACGCAACGCGACCCGAACGGCTTCAGGCGATGTGCGAGATGCGATGCGGCACCGAGGCCGCGAGCGCCTCGTCGTCCGCCATGCGGGCCCATTGCTGGAGTTGCGCCACGTCTGCACGCGACAGGGCCACGCCCACGGCCAGCACGTCGATGACGAGCAGATGCAGGATGCGCGAGATCATCGCGATGAAGTTGGCGCTGCCTTCCGAGTGGTCGACCGCAATGCACAGGCTGGCCTTGCGCGCCAAGGGCGACTGACTCGCCGTGATCGCAATCACCTTGGCCCCCGCCGCCGTGGCTGCATCCACCGCTGCCAGCAGGCCGGGCAAGCGCCCGCTGCTCGATACGGCCACCACCACGTCTTCGGGTCCGAGCAATTGCGCGGCCATCTGCTGGATGTACGGGTCGGGATAGGCCGCCGTCGGGATACGAAACCGGAAGAACTTGTGTTGCCCGTCCTGCGCCACCACGCCCGAATTGCCAATGCCGTACAACTCGATGCGCCGTGCATTGCGCAGCAGATCGATCGCCTGCGCGACGGCCGCCGTGTTGAGGTTGTCGCGCAGATGGAGGATCGCTGAAATGGTGTTGTCCAGCACCTTGGCGCTGATGTCGGGCGCCGTGTCGCCATGATGCACCTGACTATGCCGGACGGGTACCGTCCCAGTCAGCCCCGAGGCGAGCTTGAGCTTGAAGTCAGACAGTCCCTGGAAACCCAGCGAGCGACAGAAGCGGATCACCGTCGGCTGGCTGACGGCCGCCTGCCGCGCGATTTCCGCCACCGGATCGGCCAGCACGGAGCGCGGCCGCGAAATGACCAGGTCCGCCACCTGCTGCTCGGCGCGCGACAGGCGCAGGCGTGCCGCGCGCACGGTTTCGATCAGCGGCGCTTCGCCGTCTTTCCCGCGCAGTGTTTCGGACAGGATGGCCGATACACCCAGGAATGCCGGATACGGCGCCGTGATGAGATAGCTCGGCACCTGGGCGAGGTATTCGGAGAAGCGTCCCTTGGCCTCGAAGCGCTGACGGAAGGTCGAGTTGCGAAACAACTCGCCCATGCGCGGCACGATGCCGCCGCCGATGTAGATGCCGCCGAACGCGCCAAGCGTGAGCGCCACGTCCGCCGCCACTGTCCCAAGCATGGCGCAAAAGCACTCGATGGTTTCCACGCAGACCGGATCGGTGCCGGCCAGCGCGGCGTCGACGATTGCCGGCGTACGCAGCGGTCGCGCCGCCACGCCTGCACGGGCAGCCAGCGCCTCGTAGCACAATTCGATGCCCGGGCCGGACACGAGCCGCTCCGCCGACACATGCGGAAAGCGATGCCATAGGTATTGCAGCACGTACAGCTCGCGCTCGTCGCCCGGCGCAAAGCTCGCATGCCCGCCTTCGCTGCCCAGCGTGATCCAGCGATCCTCGGTCGGGATGAGCCCCGAAATGCCCAGCCCCGTGCCGGGCCCGATCAGGCCGATGACGGCGTTCTCGCGCGGCTCGCCGGTACCGATCTGCATGCGGTGCGCGGGCGCCAGCTTGGGGATTGCCATCGCCAGCGCGGTGAAATCGTTCACCACCAGCAAGGTCGTCAGATCAAGCGCGCGGCGTGTTTCTTCGATCGAGAATGACCAGTCGCGATTGGTCATGCGTACATGATCGCCGTCGATGGGATTGGCAATCGCGATGGCCGCATGATTGAAGCCGCCCACCTTCACGCGCGAGCAGTACGCCTGCACGATCTGCTCCAGCCCCGAAAAATCGGCGGTATTGAAGACCTCGATCCGTTCGAACTCGCCAGGCGCGGTCTCGATGGTGAAGCGTGCAAAGGTCGCGCCGATGTCGGCCAGCAGGCGGGGTCCGTCGGCGTGGGGTACTGCAGCAGCAGGCATCAAAGGATTCTCTGTTCGGTGGCCGGATCAAAGTAGACCGATTTGGACAGGTCGAATTGCAGCGGCATTTTCTCACCCGGCGCGACTGCAAAGGAGGGATGCACGCGACACGTGAGCTTGGCGCCGTTGACGTGGGCCAATACCAGCGTATCCGGCCCGGTCGGTTCGGTGATGTCGATCTTCAGCGCCTGGCGCACGACATGGCCGTTGGTTGCCCCCTCGCCCACCTGGGTGATCTGCTCGGGACGGATGCCGAAGACAATCTCTTTGCCCAGCCAGTTCTTCATCTCTCCATTGGCATTCACGGCGGGAAACACAAAGCGCTCGCCGTTGTTCTCCAGCGCCAGTCCGTAGCCGCTGCCCATTTCGTCGACACGCGCCGAGATGAAGTTCATCGAGGGCGAGCCCATGAAACCCGCGACGAACAGGTTCGCCGGATTGTCGTAGATCTCGCGCGGCGTACCGAATTGCTGCACCTCGCCCAGCTTCATCACCGCGATCTTGTCGCCGAGTGTCATGGCCTCGATCTGATCGTGGGTGACATAGACGATGGTCGTGCCCAGCCGCTGGTGCAGCAGCTTGATTTCGGTGCGCATCTCGACGCGCAGCTTGGCGTCGAGGTTCGACAGCGGTTCATCGAACAGGAACAAGGCCGGGTCGCGCGCAATCGCACGGCCCATCGCCACCCGCTGGCGCTGCCCGCCCGACAGCTGCGAAGGACGGCGATCGAGAAGATGTTCGATCTGGAGAATCTGCGCCACGCGCTTGACGGCCGCCTCGCGCTCAGCGACAGGCACCTTGCGGATTTCCAGCCCGAAAGAGATGTTCTCGCGCACCGTCATCGACGGGTACAGCGCATACGACTGGAACACCATGGCGATGTCGCGATCCTTGGGCGACAGATCATTCACGCGCCGCCCGGCGATGTGGATGTCGCCGGAAGTGATGCTGTCCAGTCCGGCGATCATCGACAGCAAGGTCGACTTGCCGCAGCCCGATGGGCCGACGAGGATGAGAAATTCGCCGTCGGCGATTTCCAGATCGATCCCCTTGAGGATTTCAGTGGAGCCGTAGCTCTTGCGCACTTTGCGAATCGACAGAGCACCCATGTTTGCTATCCCTTGACCGCGCCGGCCGTGAGCCCGCGCACGAAATACTTGCCCGCCACCACGTACACGAACAGCGTCGGCAAGGCGGCGATGACGGCCGCAGCCATGTCGACGTTGTATTCCTTCACCCCGGTCGAGGTGTTCACCAGGTTGTTGAGCGCCACCGTGATGGGCTGCGAATCGCCCGACGAGAACACCACGCCGAAGAGGAAGTCATTCCAGATCTGCGTGAACTGCCAGATGACCGTCACCACGATGATTGGCCCCGACAGCGGCAGGATGATGCGATGAAAGATGCGCATGAAACCCGCGCCGTCGATGCGTGCGGCTTTCACCAATTCTTCGGGAAGCGTCACGTAGTAGTTGCGGAAAAACAGCGTCGTGAAGGCGATGCCATACACCACGTGCACAAAGATCAGCCCCGCTACGGATTGCGAAATACCCAATGCGCCGAGCGTGCGCGCCATCGGCAGCAGGATCGACTGGAACGGGATGAAGCAGCCCAGCATCAGCGCCATGAACAGCGCATTCGATCCCCGGAAGCGCCACATCGTCAGCACGTAGCCATTGAACGCGCCGACCAGCGTCGAGATCAGCACAGCGGGCACGACAAACGAAACGGAGTTCCAGAAGTATCCCTTCATGCCTTCGCACTGCACGCCGGTGCAAGCGGTATTCCATGCCTTCACCCAGGGCGCGAACGTGACGCTCCGCGGAAAACTCATCACGTTGCCGGCCTTCAGATCGTCCAGCGGCTTGATCGAGTTGAACAGCATCACCGTCAGCGGCAGCAGGTAGTACAGGACGCAATAGGCCAGCACCGCGTAGAGCACGATGCGCCCGAGCGTGAGATGTCGGCTAGCCACGGTCGGATCTCCGCAATTCGGAATACATGAACGGCACGACGACCGACACCACGATCATCAGCATGATGATCGACGAGGCCGCGCCCAGGCCAATCTGGTTGCGCGTGAAGGAGAACGCGTACATGAACGTCGCCGGCAGATCGGTGGCAAAGCCCGGTCCACCGCCGGTCAGTGCCATCACCAGGTCGAAGCTCTTGATGGCGATGTGCGCGAGGATCATGAACGACGAGAAAAACACCGGCCGCAGGCTGGGCAGAATGATGCGGCGGTAGATCGTCGGCATGGGTGCGCCATCGACGAGTGCGGCCTTGATGATGCTGTCGTCGATGCCGCGCAGGCCAGCGAGGAACAGCGCCATCACGAAGCCTGATGACTGCCAGATCCCGGCGATGACAACCGTATAGATCGCCATGTCCGGATCCTTGATCCAGTTGAACGAGAACGCCGTCCAGCCCAGGTCGTGGATGACTTTTTCCAGCCCGATGCTGGGGTCGAGAATCCACTTCCACGCCGTGCCGGTCACGATGAACGACAAGGCCATCGGGTACAGAAACACCGAGCGGATGGCGCCTTCGGCGCGAATCTTCTGATCCAGCAGGATCGCCAGGAACAACCCCATCGCCAGGCACAGGAAGATGAACAGGCTGCCGAAGATGGCCAGGTTCTTGAGCGCCAGCCACCAGCGATCATTGGAAAACAGCTCTACGTAGCGCTCCAGACCCACGAATTCATAGTTGGGCAGCATGCGCGAGGGCGTCATCGACAGCACCGCTGTCCAGATGATGTAGCCGTAGAAAAACACCACGCAGATCGCGAAGGTCGGCGCCAGCACGATCTTCGGCAGCGCACTCTCGACCATGTCCATCAGCCCCGCGCGCTCGCGCGCGACCGGCTGCGACATGGCCATTGATCTGGAACTCATCTCGTCGATCCCCACCAGTGTGACGGGCGCCGGCACCGCCGACGCCCTTCCATCTGCGCGATTACTTCGTCTTGGCGGCTGCCGCCAGCTTGGCGACGGCGTCCTTGGACGACTGGTTGGAGTTGAAGAACGCGGTCACAACGTCCTGCATGGCGCCGGTGGTGGCCGCGGGAACCGCCATCTGGTGAGCGATCGACGGCACGAGCGAACCGGCCTTGGCGTCGTCGGCGAAATCCTTTGCCGACATCTTGGCGCAATCGTCGAACTTGGCCATCGACACACCGCTACGCACCGGGATCGACCCCTTGTTGAGGTTGAACACCTCCTGGAACTCCGGGCTCATCACAGCCGTGGCAAAGTCGCTCTGTGCCTTCTGCGCGTCGGCGCCCGACTGCTTGAAGATGATGAAGCTGTCGATGTTGAAGGTGAATGCGTGCTCGGTGCCCGGCGCGGGCATGCACAGATAATCCTTGCCCGGCACCTTGCCGGCGGCGGTGAATTCGCCCTTGGCCCAGTCACCCATGAACTGCATGCCGGCCTTGCCGTTGATGACCATCGCCGTGGCAAGGTTCCAGTCGCGGTTGGCGGCGTCCTTGTCGATGTACTTGTGCACCTGGCGCAGCGTATCGAAGGACTTTTCCATGGTCGGACTGGTCAGGGCCTTCTGGTCGAGTTTGACCAAGGCGTCCTGGTAGAACTTCGGCCCGCCCACGCCCAGCACGACGGATTCAAACACGGTGAAGTCCTGCCACGGCTGGCCGCCGTGCGCCACGGGGATGAAACCGGCCTTCTGGAGCTTCTCGGCCGCTGCGGGAAAATCCGCCCAGGTCTTCGGCACCGTCGCGCCGGCCTTCTTGAATACTTCGGGATTCACCCACATCCAGTTCACGCGGTGCACATTGACCGGCACCGCCACGTAGTTGCCCTTGTACTTCATGACGTTGGCAACCACGCCGGGCAACAGGCTGTCCCAGTTGCCCGCCTTGGCGATCGGATCGAGATTGGCGAGCACGCCCTCGGCGCCCCACTCCTGGATGCTCGGGCCCTTCACCTGCGCCGCGGTCGGGGCCTTGCCCGACACCACGCGGCTCTTCAGCACGGTCATGGCGTTTTCGCCACCGCCACCGGCCACGGCAAAGTCCTTCCACTTGTCGCCCTTGGCTTCGAGCATCTTCTTGAGTTCGGCCGCCGACTTGGCCTCGCCACCGGAAGTCCACCAGTGCAGCACTTCGATATCGGCGGCCTGGGCGGCGCTCAGCCCCAGGCCGGCCACGGCGATGGCCGCCAGCTTCATTCGTGTCATCTCTGTCGCTCCTTTGGGTTTGCGCGGCTTGTTGCCACCGCACTACACGCTCAACGCCCGCCGCGACATGCGACGGGTGATTCAAGAATCGTGTTGCCCCCGGCTCGGGCCGGTGTTTTTTTTGAAAGGGCGGACTGTCCCGTGACCGGCCGCCCCGGGGTATATCAGTCCTCCAGCGTCAATACCGAAGCGCCCGCCTCGGCCCCGCCCACGGTGCGGCGGAAGTTGCCGAACAGATCGCGCCCCAGGCCGTATTGCGGAGCACTCACGTCGAAGGTGGCGGCGGCGCGCGCATCGAAATCGGCCGCCGGCACTTCCACGTACAACTGGCCGGCTTCAGCGTCGACTACCACGATGTCGCCATCCTTCACACGCGCCAGCGGCCCGCCGGCGGCCGCTTCGGGCGTCACGTGGATCGCGGCCGGCACCTTGCCGGAAGCACCCGACATGCGGCCATCGGTCACCAGTGCGGTCATGAAGCCCTTATCCAGGATGTTGGCCAGCGTCGGCGTGAGCTGGTGCAGTTCCGGCATGCCATTGGCCTGCGGGCCCTGGAAGCGGATCACCGCGACGAAATCGTGATTGAGCTCACCGGCCTTGTAGGCGGCAATGAGTTGCTCCTGCCCGTCGAATACCCGGGCCGGTGCGCGTACCAGGCGGTGCTGCGGCTTGACGGCGGAAACCTTGATGACTGCGCGACCAAGGTTGCCCTGCAGCAGGCGCAGGCCGCCGTCCGCACTGAATGGCTGCGCATGCGTGGCGAGCACCGCCGGGTCGCCGCTGGTGGCGGGTGCCGCATGCCAGCCGAGCTTGCCGGTGGCGTCCAGTTGCGGCGCCTGCGCATAGGCGGCCAGCCCTTTTCCGGCCACGGTGGTGACGTCGGCATGCAGCAATTCCGCAGACAGCAGTTCACGGATCAGGAAGCCCATGCCGCCCGCTTCGTGGAACTGATTCACGTCGGCCGAGCCGTTCGGATACACCTTTGCCAGCAGCGGCACGACGTGCGACAGCGCTTCAAAATCGCTCCAGTCGATGACGATGCCCGCCGCGCGTGCGATGGCGACCAGATGCAGCGTGTGATTGGTCGAACCGCCCGTGGCCAGCAGGCCGACGATGCCATTGACGATGGCCCGCTCGTCGATGACGCGGCCGATGGGGGTGAATTCGTTGCCGTCCTTGGCGATCGCCACGGCACGCTGCGTAGCGGCGCGGGTCAAGGCTTCGCGCAACGGCGTGTTCGGATGCACGAAAGCCGCACCCGGCATGTGCAGGCCCATGATTTCCATGAGCATCTGGTTGCTGTTGGCGGTGCCGTAGAAAGTACACGTGCCCGGCGCGTGGTAGGACTGCGATTCGGATTCGAGCAGCGCATCCTTGCCGACCTCGCCCGCCGCGTAACGCTGGCGGACCTTGGCTTTCATTTCATTCGGAATGCCGGAAGGCATCGGCCCGCCCGGCACGAATATGAATGGCAAGTGCCCAAAGCGCAGCGCGCCGATCAAGAGGCCCGGCACGATCTTGTCGCAGATGCCCAGGCACAGCGCCGCGTCGAACATGTTGTGCGACAGCGCGACCGCCGTCCCCATGGCGATGACGTCGCGCGAGAACAGCGACAGCTCCATGCCGGGCTGGCCCTGCGTGATGCCGTCGCACATCGCCGGCACGCCGCCGGCCACCTGCGCCGTGGCGCCGACTTCGCGCGCTGCGCTCTTGATGATCTCGGGATAGGCGCCGAAGGGCTGGTGCGCCGACAGCATGTCGTTGTAGGCCGTGACGATGCCGACGTTGGGAGCACGCAGCGCCATGATGCGCAGCTTGTCTTCCTGCGGGCTGGCGGCAAAACCATGGGCGAGGTTCGTGCACGAAAGCTGGCCGCGATACGGCGAATGCGGAATCGCCGCATCCAGACGGGCCAGATAGCGCTGGCGCCGCTCCCGGCTGCGTTCAACGATACGTTCGGTGACTTCCTGGATTTTGCTGTGGTTGCTCATGCTGGCACTCGCTCGCTAGTTGACTGATATCAATTAGCCCGATCGAAGTGTAGTATCACTACAAACGGGCCGCAACACAAATTTATGGACGAAACAGTTCTATGAATACTCGATGAAACGGCTGGCCCTGCATGCGTACAAAGCCATGTTTTGGAACAAAACCGTGCAGTTATGTCGCACTTGGCGGCGCTTTCCGGGGCGATCAACCGGCATGCTTTGCTAACGGTTTACCCGCAACCCAGATTGCGGACGTGTAGTTTTACTCCCTATACTCGCCAGACCCTGCGCATCGCGCGATCCGTACACGATAGCCGTCCGACGCCACCGGCGGCGACAGATTCACTGTGATTCGCTCAGCGCGGCACATGCGAATCCCGGTCACCATGACATTCGGCAAGCGTGCGACAACGCGCAGCCAGTACGGACGACGCAGAGAGATCAAGCAACACCCTATACTTCGGAGACCCGCGAGCCATCCTCGGGCATCGCATGAGACCGCACCAACGAGAGAGACGACCATGAGCGCTTCCGACCTCGACACCTACCCCAGACTCGTCGGCGACGTGGGCGGCACCAACGCACGCTTTGCCGTCATCGCCGGCCCCGGCGCCACCATCGAGAACATCGACACGCTGCCCTGCGCCGATTACAGCGGTCCGGCCGACGCCATCAAGGCCTACCTGGCCCGCCATGGGCTGCCCACGCCGCACTCAGGGGCGATCGGCATTGCCAACCCGGTGACGGGCGATGCCATTCGCATGACCAACCACACGTGGGCGTTTTCGATCGAGGCCGAACGCAAGGCGATCGGGCTGAAAGAACTCATCTTCATCAATGACTTCACCGCACTGGCGCTGTCGCTCCCCCACCTCGGAGAGGACGAACGCTACGCGGTCGGCGGCGGCGAGGCCGTCAAGGGTGCGCCCATCGGTGTCATCGGCCCGGGCACGGGGCTGGGCGTTTCGGGCCTGATTCCCTACCCCGGCGGCCACTACACGCCACTGCAGGGCGAAGGCGGGCACGTCACGCTATCGGGCCAGACCGACGAGGAACTGGCCGTTCTGCAGGCGCTCATGCGGCGCTATCCGCACGTGTCGGCAGAGCGTGCCGTCTCGGGCCCCGGCATGGCGGCGTTGTACCTCGCATTGGCCGAAACCCGCAGTCAGAAGGTCGAACCGCTCGACGCGCCAGCCATCCGCGAGAAGGCCGTCAATGGCAGCGACAAGCTATGCGTCGACACGGTCAACATGTTCTGTGCGCTGCTTGCCACCGCTGCAGCCGATCTGGCGTTGACGCTCGGCGCTTTCGGCGGCATCTACATCGGCGGCGGCATCGTACCGAAGCTGGGGGACTTCTTCCTGCAATCCCCCTTCCGCAGCCGGTTCGAGACCAAGGGGCGTTTTTCGCAGTACCTCGCGCGCATTCCGACCTTCGTCATCACCGCCAAATACCCCGCCTTGATCGGCTCGTCGGTCGCACTCGAATACGCGCTGCGGCATCGCGCCTACCAGCAGTTGTAAGGCCGCGCGACACCCGTGAAAAAGGCGCCCTCGGGCGCCTTTGTGATCATTCGACTTCTTCGATCCAGGCTGCCTGAATGGCCTCGAGGATACGCTCGCCGCAATGCTTGGGATCATCATCGAACTCGGGCAATTCCATCACCCACTTCATCAGATCGACAAAGTTCACCCGCGTCGGGTCAACGTCCGGCCTGGCTTCGGACAGTGCGATGGCGATCTCCAGGGAATCGGTCCACTTCATTTCTTCTTGCCTCCTTCGCTCACCATGTTGATGGTATAGCGCGGAATTTCGACGACCAGCGGGGTGGTGTCGACGAGGGCCTGGCATGACAGGCGCGAGTTGGCTTCCAGGCCCCAGGCTTTGTCGAGCAGGTCTTCTTCGATGTCTTCGGCCGGTTCGAGCGAGTTGAAGCCTTCGCGCACGATGACGTGGCACGTCGTGCAGGCGCAGGATTTCTCGCATGCGTGTTCGATTTCGATACCGGCATCGAGCAGCGCGTCGCAGATCGACTGGCCTTCGCGGCCTTCGATCACAGCACCTTCGGGGCACAGTTCAACGTGCGGCAGTACAACGATTTGTGTCATGAATCCGTTTCCCTTACACGGGCAAATTGTCGATGCGGTTGCCCGCCAGCGCCTGGCGGATCGCCTTGTCCATGCGACGCGCGGCAAAGTCGGCGGTGGCTTGCGAGAGCGCTTCGACACCAGCCTTTACGGCCTGCGCGTCGTTGCCGGCGGCAAGCGCCTGGAGGGCCGCGATGCTCGATTCGATTGCGGTCTTCTCGTTGGCATCGAGCAGATCGGCATCTTCACGCATTGCCACGTGCGTGGCTTCGATCAGGCGTTCGGCTTCGACCTGTTGCTCGCGCAGTGCACGCGCGTGCATATCCTCGCCGGCATGTTCGAAACCGGCCTTGAGCATTGCCGTGACTTCGTCATCTGACAGCCCATAGCTGGGCTTGACGGTGACACCGGCTTCGATGCCGGTCGATTGTTCGCGCGCCGACACCGACAGGAGTCCGTCGGCGTCGACCTGGAAAGTCACCCGGATGCGCGCGGCACCCGCCACCAGCGGAGGGATGTCGCGCAACTCGAAACGCGCCAGCGAACGACAATCGCTCACCAGTTCGCGCTCGCCCTGCACCACGTGAATCGCCATGGCGGTCTGGCCGTCGCGATAGGTGGTGAATTCCTGCGCCTTGGCGGTGGGGATGGTGGAATTGCGCGGAATGATCTTCTCGACCAGGCCGCCCATGGTTTCGAGCCCGAGCGACAGCGGCGTCACGTCGAGCAACAGCCAGTCTTCGCCTGCGCGGCGATTGCCGGCGAGTATGTTGGCCTGGATTGCGGCGCCAATGGCAACGACCTTATCCGGGTCGATGTCGGTGAACGGTTCGCGCTTGAAGAATTCTTCGACGGCGGCACGCACGTGCGGCATGCGCGTCGCACCGCCCACCATCACGACAGCCTGCACGTCGTCGGTCTTCACGCTGGCGTCGCGCAGCGCCTTGCGGATCGGATTGAGCGTGCGCTCCACCAGCGAGCGGGTCAGCGCCTGGAAGAAAGCAGCGGACACCGGCAATTCACGCACGCCACCGCCTGCCAGCGGTACGCGGGCGACCGTTTCTGATTCGCGCGTGAGCACTTCCTTGACGCGGCGCGCTTCGACCATGATGCCGCGCGAGGCGACGTCGCCCTCCCCCACTTCATGCGCCAGCCAGTCGGCCAGGGCCTGGTCGAAGTCATCCCCGCCCAGCGCGGAGTCGCCGCTGGTGGCCATGACTTCAAACACACCGCGCGAGAGCTTCAGGATCGAGCAATCGAGCGTGCCGCCGCCGAGGTCATACACGGCATAGACGCCTTCGGCGGCGTTATCCAGCCCATAGGCGATGGCCGCCGCGGTCGGCTCGTTGAGCAGGCGCAGCACGTTGATGCCGGCCAGACGCGCGGCGTCCTTGGTGGCCTGGCGTTGCGCGTCGTCGAAATACGCCGGCACGGTGATCACCGCACCGACCAGATCGCCGCCCAGCGAAGCTTCGGCACGTTCGCGCAGCACGCGCAGGATTTCCGCCGACACTTCGACCGGCGTGACCTGTCCCGCCACGGTGTTGATACGTACCATGCCGCCCGTGTCGACCAGATCGTAGCGGGCGCGCAGCGCCGGTTCGGTATCGGCCAGCCCACGCCCCATGAGGCGCTTGACCGAGGCGATCGTGTTGCGTGAATCAGCCGCCTGCTCGGCCGCGGCGCGACTGCCGACGATGACCTCGCCACCGGACAGATAACGCACCACGGAAGGCAGCAGGATGCCGCACTCATCGCCCACGAGGCATTCAGGCAGAGAATGACGCACGGTCGCCACCAGCGAATTGGTCGTGCCCAGGTCGATACCGACCGCGCGACGATGCTGGTGTGGTTCGGGCGTCTCGCCCGGTTCGGACAGTTGTAACAGTGCCATCTCTATCGTTTCGTCTTGAATATGCGGTGATCAGACCGCCATGGCGTCTTCGATCTCGCTGCGCAGCCGCTCGATGAACATCAGGCGGCGCACGGTTTCGGCTGCGCCCGCCGAGTCGTCGGACACATCGAGCTGGCGGCCAAGCTGTTGGAACATCGCCTGTTCTTCTTCCTGCATGCGGTCGAGCAGATCGGCCAATGCGACGGCATCGCCCTGCGCGTCTTCGACTGCCTCGCGCCATTCCATCTGCTGCATCAGGAACGCCGGCGACATCGCCGTATTGCGCTCGGCATCGATTTCGGTACCACGCCGCGATAGCAGGTAGCGCCCGCGCGTGAGCGGATTGCGCAACGCCCGGTACGCCTCGTTGGCCAGCGTAGCCCACTGCATGGCCACGCGACGCTCGCCTTCGGGACGATGCGCGAAGCGGTCCGGGTGCACTTGCGCCTGCACCTTGCGATAGGCGGCTTCGAGCTGGCCTGAGTCCAGCGCGTAGCGTTCCGGCAAGCCAAACAAAGAGAAATAGTCTTGCATAGTCAAACGCCCCGCCGGGGTCGGTCCACCGGCGGGGCGAGGGAAATGTCCGGGCGATTACTGCGCGACAGCCTGCCGCACAGTCAAAAGTCACAAGGGCGCAATTCTAGCGCGAGCCGGGCCCGCGCGTAGCATTGGCGGCAGCCCGTCAGACGTGGAAGCTCTCGCCGCAGCCGCACTCGTTCTTGACGTTCGGGTTATTGAACTTGAACCCTTCGTTCAAGCCCTCGCGCGCGAAGTCGAGTTCGGTGCCGTCGATGTACGGCAGGCTTTTCGGATCGACCAGCACCTTGACGCCGAAGCTCTCGAAGACGAGGTCTTCGCCGGCCACTTCGTCGGCGTATTCGAGCTTGTAGGCCATGCCCGAGCAGCCGGATGTCTTCACGCCCAGGCGAATGCCCACGCCCTTGCCGCGACGGGTCAGGAAGTTATTGATGTGGCGTGCTGCCGCTTCCGAAAGAGTGACTGCCATTGTTGCAAATCTCCTGCTTACGCTGCTTCGGCCTTGTCGTCGGCCTGACCGTGCTTCTTGCGGTAATCCTCGACAGCCGCCTTGATGGCGTCTTCGGCGAGGATCGAGCAGTGGATCTTCACCGGCGGCAGGGCCAGCTCTTCGGCGATTGCCGTGTTCTTGATGTTGACCGCTTCGTCGAGCGTCTTGCCCTTGACCCATTCGGTCACCAGCGAACTCGACGCAATGGCCGAGCCGCAGCCGTAGGTCTTGAACTTGGCATCCTCGATCACGCCGGTTTGGGGATTGACCTTGATCTGCAACTTCATCACGTCACCGCACGCCGGGGCGCCGACCATGCCGGTGCCCACTGCGCCGTCGTCCTTGGCGAACGAGCCGACGTTACGCGGGTTTTCGTAGTGGTCCAGAACTTTTTCGCTGTATGCCATGGTATTGCTCCTTCGTCGCAACGCGCGTGCCCGCAGGCCGCGCATTGCTCGTTAAATCAGTGTGCCGCCCACTGGACGGTGTTCAGATCGACGCCATCCTGGTGCATCTCCCACAGGGGCGAGAGTTCGCGCAATTTGCCGATCTTCTTGTGCAGCAGGTCGACCGTGTAGTCGATTTCTTCTTCGGTCGTGAAGCGGCCGATGGTAAAGCGGATCGAGCTGTGCGCCAGCTCGTCGTTGCGGCCCAGGGCGCGCAGTACGTACGACGGTTCCAGCGAGGCCGACGTGCAGGCCGAACCCGACGATACGGCCAGTTCCTTGACTGCCATGATCAGCGATTCGCCTTCGACGAAGTTGAAGCTCACGTTCAGGTTGTGCGGCACACGGTGCTGCAGGTCGCCGTTGACGTACACCTCGTCCATATCGGACAGGCCAGCCAGCAGTTTGTCGCGCAGTTTGCCGATGCGTTCGTTTTCGGAGGCCATTTCCTCCTTCGCGATGCGGAAGGCTTCACCCATGCCGACGATCTGGTGCGTGGCGAGCGTGCCCGAACGCAGACCGCGCTCGTGGCCGCCGCCGTGCATCTGTGCTTCGAGGCGCACGCGCGGCTTGCGACGGACGTACAGTGCGCCAATACCCTTCGGGCCATAGGTCTTGTGGGCCGAGAACGACATCAGATCGACCTTCAGCTTTTGCAGGTCGATCTCTACCTTGCCGGTCGCCTGCGCCGCGTCGACGTGGAAGATGATGCCCTTGGCGCGGCAGATTTCGCCGATGGCTTCGATGTCCTGCACCACGCCGATCTCGTTGTTCACCATCATTACCGACACCAGCGTGGTGTCCGGGCGGATGGCCGCCTTGAGCACTTCGAGGTCAAGCAGACCGTTTTCCTGCACATCGAGGTAGGTCGCTTCGAAACCGACGCGTTCAAGTTCGCGGAAGGTATCGAGCACCGCCTTGTGTTCGGTCTTGACGGTGATGATGTGCTTGCCCTTGGAGGCGTAGAAATTCGCCGCGCCCTTGATGGCGAGGTTGTCCGACTCAGTCGCACCGGAAGTCCAGATGATCTCCTTCGGGTCGGCATTGACGAGGGCGGCGACCTGCTCGCGCGACCACTCGACCGCCTCTTCCGCGGCCCAGCCCAGCGAATGCGAACGGCTTGCCGGGTTACCGTACATTTCGGTCAGGTACGGGATCATCTTCTGCGCCACGCGCGGGTCGACCGGCGTGGTGGCGGAATAATCCAGATAAATCGGAAACTTCGACATCTCTCGCTCCAGGGCTTCTGCTGCCTAGCTATCTATTTAGATGGCTACCGCAGCCAGGTGTTTCAACTCATCGACCGTCTGCTTCAACGCCCGCAGCAACCGGTCCACATCGTTCAGTTCTACATCGTGCGGCATGCTCACTCGCACCGCACCACGCGCCAGTCCGGGCTCCACCCCCATCGCCAGCAACGTTCGCGAAGGCTCGGCATCGGCGCTCGAACACGCCGAGCCGCTTGCTACCGCAAATCCGGCTCGATCCAGCTTGGCGACCAGCGTTTCGCCATCGATGTGCTCGAAAGCGAAAAAGCTCGTGTTGGGCAAACGATCTGCCGCCGCCCCGAACACTTGTGCGCCGATGGCGCCCAAGCCGTTTTCGAACACATCGCGCGCCGCGCGTTGTCGTGCGGTGCGCTCAGACATTTCGGCCACCGCCAGCTCGGCCGCGACGCCGAAGCCGACGATCGCCGCGAGGTTTTCGGTACCCGCCCGCAGGCCACGTTCCTGTCCGCCGCCCGCGATGAGCGCCGGCACATCGACGCGCTTGTCCATCACCAGCGCGCCTGCCCCGATGGGGCCATAAATCTTGTGCGACGACAGTGTCATCGCGTGTACGCCAAGACCGCGAAAATCGACCGGCATCTTGCCCAGCGCCTGCACCGCATCGGTGTGGAACCATCCACCCGCTTGTCGCGTTGCCGCCGCAATCGGCGCGATGTCGTTGATCGCGCCGGTCTCGTTGTTGGCCAGCATCACCGACACCACCGCCGGCCGGTCCTGCACGATCAACGCCACCGCGGCATCCACGTTGACCTGCCCGTCAGCATCCGGCATCAACTGCACCACGCGCCAGCCATGCTGCTGCACATGCAGCGCAGGCAGCCGCACACAGGGGTGCTCGGTTGCGCCAATCGCCATCACACCGGGTTTGCGGCTGGCTGCAGCCCCCTTGATGAAAAGGTTGTTGGCTTCGGACCCGCCGCTGGTGAATACCAGTTCGGTCGGATGCGCCCCCACCGCCACGGCCACTTGTTGGCGCGCCGTATCGATCGCCGCACGCGCCTGCCGGCCGTATTCGTGCCGGCTCGACGCATTGCCAAAACGAGCGCCCAGGTACGGCAGCATCGCATCCAGCACGCGCGCATCCAGCGGCGTGGTGGCATTGGCATCGAAATAGGCCGGCGCGAACATCGCGTTCGATCAGGCCGCAGCCGACTCCCTCGGCTCGTGGAACTGGCTGCGCTCGTCGTGCAGAACACTCATGCCGCGCTCGGCCCGCTTTTTCTGATCCGCGACCAGGCCGCCCAGATTGACCGATTGCAGGTAGTCGAACATGTGGCGGTTGAGGTTCGTCCACAGATCGTGCGTCATGCAGCGACGGTCGTCGTGGCAGTTTTCCTTGCCGCCACACTGGGTGGCGTCGAGCGGCTCATCAACGGCGATGATGATGTCCGCCACCGAGATTTCTTCCAGCGGTCGTGCCAGGCAATAGCCGCCGCCGGGGCCCCGCACGCTCGTGACAAGTTCGTAACGGCGCAATTTGCCAAACAGTTGTTCGAGGTACGACAGCGAAATGCCCTGCCGTTCGCTGATGCCGGCCAGGGTCACCGGGCCGTCGCCTTGGCGCAAGCCAAGGTCGATCATGGCCGTGACGGCAAATCGCCCTTTAGTGGTCAGTCGCATCTGCAGCTCCGAATCTGGTCAATACCTGATTAATTTTCTCAAGATTAAAATACCCGAGAAAAACAGTCAAGCAATCGCCGCCATTAAGCGGATTGATAAGGCCCGTCAATCAACGATCTTGGAGAGGTAGTCATGGTCGAATGGCTTGCCTTCGCGGGGGTCGTCAGACTCTGCGCACAGGCCGGCGGCCTTCAGGCGTGCCATCAGGGTATCGATCCGCTTGTCCTGTTGCGTGGCATGGTCGAGCAATGCGTGCACGGCCTTTACCAGCGGGTCGTCCATGTTGCGCGTGACGCCATAGGCCGAAAAACCCTGCACTTCCGGACTGTGCTCGCGCGTCTTGGCATCGGGCTCGATGATGCGCGCCGGGTTGCCGACGGCCGTCGCCTCGGAGGGCACCGGCTTGACCACAACAGCGTTGGAGCCGATCTTGGCGCCACGCCCGACCGTGAAACCGCCGAGCACTTTCGCGCCGGCGCCCACCACCACGCCGGCCTCCAGCGTCGGATGGCGCTTGACGCCCCGATACAGCGAGGTACCGCCCAGCGTGACGCCCTGATAGATCGTGCAATCGTCGCCCACCTCGGCGGTCTCGCCAATCACGACACCCATGCCGTGATCGATGAACACGCGGCGGCCGATGCGTGCGGCCGGGTGGATCTCGATGCCGGTCATGAAGCGCGAGAACTGCGACACCCAACGCGCCAGCAGGCGCCATTCGTGGCGCCAGAACCAGTTGCCGACCCGATGCATCGCCACGGCGTGAAAGCCCGGATAACACGAGATCACCTCGAGCATGCTGCGGGCTGCGGGATCGCGTGCCAACACGCTGGCGGCATCTTCACGTAAACGGGCAAACATCTAGCGGACTCGGCTTGATATCAGAAAGGGAATTTATCGTAGGATTCCCGACTTTTTCGGTCAACTATTAGTGCCATAAAACGGCAAAGTCGGGGCAGGAATGTCGTGAAATGGCGTCAAGAGCGCTCGCGGAACGGTTTCTCGAAAAAATTGAGCATTCCGCGCAGTATGTTGACCTCGTCCTTCTCCAGTCGGATGCGTCCGAACATGCGCCGCAAGCGCGGCATGAGCCGTTTGGGATTCGCCGGATCGAAAAAACCGCTGGCCGTCATGGCCTGCTGGAAGTGCTCGTACAACTGCTCGACTTCGTCGACCGTCGCCGGTTCGCCTTCCATGCCCGCCGGCGCAACGCCCGGGTCGGTGCTCGCCATGCGCAGTTCGTAGCACATCAACTGTACGGCTGCCGCGAGGTTGAGCGAGGCATAGGCCGGATTGGCCGGGATCATCACCGGCAACTGGCATAAGGCCAATTCGTCGTTGGACAGGCCGTAGGTCTCGTTGCCGAACACCATGGCAACTTCGGCGCCCTGCCCGGCCTGCGAGGACAAAGTAGTCGCCGCCTGGCGCGACCATTGCATCGGCACGGCCAGTTCGCGCCGACGTGAAGTCAGCGCCGCCGCCATCGTCACGCCCGTCAGGGCTTCTTCCAGCGAATCGCACACCACGGCGGACGCCAGCACGTCGGTGGCACCGGAGGCTCGTGACTCGGCTTCCGGATGGGGAAACGATTTGGGCTGCACCAGATACAGGCGCGACAGGCCCATCGTCTTGAGGGCGCGCGCCGCGGCACCGATATTGCCAGGATGGCTCGGTCGCGACAGCACGACGCGCACGCGGTCCAAGGTGTTTACGGTCGAAGGGATCGGGGTTTGATCGGTCATACGTTATAATTGCCGGTTTTCCGAATACGCAGCGGCGGCTTTTTTGTGGGTCGCCACGCCCGAACTGGTTCGACGCCCATGCATCCGACTCTGAACATTGCCGTCAAGGCCGCCCGCCGCGCCGGCACCATCATCAACCGCGCCACGCTGGACCTCGATCTGCTCCAAGTGCGCGCCAAGTCGCCCAATGACTTCGTAACGGAAGTGGATGCCGCCGCCGAACAGGCGATCATCGAAGTGATCCGCGAGGCATATCCGGAGCACGCGATTCTAGCAGAGGAGTCCGGCCAGACCGGCCCCGCCACCAACAGCGATTTCCAATGGATCATCGATCCGCTCGACGGCACGACCAACTTCATCCACGGCTTCCCGCAATATGCGGTTTCCATCGCACTGGCCGAAAAGGGCGTGGTGCAGCAAGCCGTCATCTACGACCCGACGCGTAACGAACTCTTCACCGCATCGCGCGGACGCGGCGCCTTCCTGAATGACCGCCGCGTGCGCGTCTCCAAGCGTGCCCGGCTGTCCGAATCGCTCATCTTCACGGGCTTCCCGTTCAAGTCGATGACGCACATGGACGCCTACCTCGGCATGTTCCGCGAACTGGCTGAAAAAACCGCTGGCCTGCGCCGTCCGGGCGCTGCAGCACTCGACCTGGCCTATGTCGCCTGTGGCCGCGCCGACGGCTTCTTCGAAATGGGCCTGCAGCCCTGGGACATGGCGGCCGGCACGCTGATGATTTCCGAAGCCGGTGGTCTGGTGAGCGACTTCGCCGGCGAATCCGATTACCTGTCGACGGGCAACGTCGTCGCGGGCTCGCCGAAGGTTTTCGGCCAGATCCTGCCGATCATCCAGCAGCATCGCGGTGACATCCGCGCCTGATTGGCGCCGCACAAAATGAAGAAGGCCGCATCAGCGGCCTTTTTTTCGCCCTGCGTACGCCTCACGCCACCGGATGGGCATCCTTGAACAGCGCGAAGAAATTGCGCGTCGTCGCCTCCGCCACCTCGTCAACGCTGATGCCGCGTAGGCGTGCGATCTCGACCGCTACGTGCGGCACGTACGACGGTTCGTTCTGCTTGCCGCGATAAGGCACGGGCGCCAGATAAGGCGAATCGGTCTCGATCAACATGCGCTCCAGCGGCACGGTGCGCGCCACATCCTTGATCGTCGTCGCATTCTTGAAGGTAACGATGCCCGAAAACGAAATGTAGAAGCCCATTTCCAATGCCGCATCCGCCACGGCCTGCGTCTCGGTAAAGCAGTGCATGACGCCGCGCGGCACATCCGCGCGCTCTTCGCGCATGATCCGCAGTGTGTCTTCCGCCGCATCGCGGGTGTGGATCACCAACGGCTTGTCGCAGGCCGTGGCGGCGCGGATGTGGGCGCGAAAGCGCTCGCGCTGCCATTCCGGCTTGTCCTTGTGCCAGTAGTAATCCAGGCCGGTCTCACCAATGGCGACGACTTTCGGGTGACGCGCAAAGCCAAGCAGCTTGTCGACGGTCGCCTCTTCGCAGTCGGTGTTCTCCGGGTGCACCCCGACCGACGCAAAGATGTTGTCGTGTGCTTGCGCGGTTCCCATCACGCGCGGCAGATTTTCGAAACTGACGCCGATGCACATGGCGTGCGTGACCTGTGCCGCCGCCATCCGCTCGAACAGCGCCTCCCCTTGCGCGGCGAGGTCGGGGAAATCGATGTGGCAGTGGGAGTCGACAAACATGGCGCAGGTACGGAATGAAACACGGTCGGCGATTGTACCGCCGCGGATCGTGCAGCAACGAAAAAGGCCGGCGCTCGGGCCGGCCTCTGGCGGTCAGCGGGGACGAGGATCTAGAGCGTATGCGTCGGGCGGTTGGAGCCCAGCGCGCTGCCCAGGATCTGTTCGATCTTGACCTTGGCCGCCACGCCGCCTTCATCGGCCGCAAACTGCACCCCCATGCCCTGCACCTTGCCGTTCTGCGCGTTGGCCGGCGTGACCCATGCCACCTTGCCCTTGACGGCGAGCTTGGCCGGGTCATCCATCAGTTGCAGCAGCATGAAGACTTCGTCGCCCGGCATATACGTCTTGGGCGTGGGCACGAACAGGCCGCCGTTCTTGATGAACGGCATATACGCCGCGTAGAGCCCCGAACGCGAGTTGATGTTGAGCGACAGAACACTCGGGCGGGCGGTACTGGCAGCGGTGGGTCGGGCAGGTTCCATGTCTAGTCTGGGCGCGAAACGCTGTTCCGTTGAGCGTATCTCGTCATCATCGGCAAGGCCAGTGCCAACTTGAACGCCGCACCGGACGCGCGACGAACGGTCAGCGCGCCATGCCGCGCCGCACGCGCATGAGAACGTCCTCGAGGAACAGGCGTTGGTTCAGCGGATGCTGCGACACCTTACGAAACGCCGTCAGCTCGTGATACGCGGCCAGCCACCCTTCAGCGTGCGCACCGGCCTGTTGCACCAGCGCTTTGCCGTGATCGGCGAAAAAGCGCGGCGACTGGCCACGCGCCACGCGGGCCCCGTCCGCCAGCCAACGCTGCAACCATGACACCAGCAGCGTGAGCGTCACTCCGCCTTCCACGGCCGCCTTGCTCTTGAGCCAGGACTCCCATTCACCCGCCAGCTTGAGCGGATCGCCCGAAGACAAGGCAAGCATGTCGCGCGCAAAGCGCGCGCGCGCATCGGCCAGCGGCCCCGTGGCAAGTTCCTGCGCGGCCAGCGGCAAGCCGGACGCGAATCCGAGCAATGCATCGGCGTCCGTGACCCCGGCTTCACGCAACCACTTGGCCGCCTCGTCGGCCGCCGGCTTCGGGAACACCCAACTCTGGCAGCGACTGCGGATGGTCGGCAGCAATTGTCCCGGCGCGTGGCACACGAGCAGGAACACGACGTCGGTCTGTGGCTCTTCCAACGATTTGAGCAGCGCGTTGGCCGTGGGCGGATTCATGGCCTCGGCCGGATCGACCAGTACGACACGCCGTCCGCCCTGGTGACCGCCGACTTCGAGCAGGCCCTGCATGTCGCGCACCTGTTCGATGCGGATCTGATCGGATTTCTTTTTTTCCTTCTTGCCCTCGGCGTCGGCTTCGCCTTCGTCCTCTTCAGCGCTCTCCGGCACCATGCGATGCATGTCCGGATGATTGCCGTCGGCGAACCAGTGGCAGGATGGGCACGCGCCGCACGCGAATCCGTCGGCACGCGGCCTATTACACAACAGGCGCTGCGCCAGCGCTTCGGCGAACTGCCGTTTGCCGCTGCCACGCGGCCCCGCCAGCAGCAATGCGTGGTGGAGTCGGCCGATGTCGGCCGTCACGCGCTGCCACAAGGGCAGCAGCCACGGTGGCAAGGTGCGCTCGCTCATGCCAGCCGTTCCAGGCGGGCCAGCACGTCGGTCGTGACGGCCTCGGGCGCTCGCGCCGCATCCACGACCGCCACACGTGCGGGAAAGGCTCTGGCTCGTGCGAGATACGCTTCGCGCACGCGGACGAAAAAGTCCCGCTGCTCGCGCTCGAAACGATCGGCCTGGTCGCGCCCGCTGGCCAGACGCTGAGCGGCGACAGCCGGATCGACATCGAACACGAACGTGAGGTCAGGCTGCAGATGCGCGTGCACCCAATGTTCCAGGGTGCGGAATTTGTCTTCCGCCAGCCCTCGCCCGCCGACCTGGTAGGCGTAGGTGGCATCCGTGAAGCGATCGCTCACCACCCATGCCCCACGCGCCAGCGCGGGCTC
Organism: Uliginosibacterium sp. sgz301328; assembly: GCF_041807905.1. NCBI lineage: Bacteria > Pseudomonadati > Pseudomonadota > Betaproteobacteria > Rhodocyclales > Zoogloeaceae > Uliginosibacterium > Uliginosibacterium sp. sgz301328. The sequence continues at coordinate 42,544 of NZ_JBGVSA010000013.1, read as the reverse complement.
GATCAGCGCTGCAAGATGCTCACGACGCGCGGCGAACATCAGCAGCGCTTCGGTTTCCAGGTTCATGGGTTCGTGCAGCACGAGTTCGCGCAGCTTCTCTCCCAGCGGCGTACCGCCGGGCTCGCGCGTCTGTACGACTTCGAGGCCGCGTGCGCGGATGGCATCGACCACGGCGGCAATCTGCGTGCTCTTGCCCGCGCCGTCGATGCCTTCGAAAGTGACGAAACGTCCCTGCTGCGCGCTCATCCGCGTCCTCTCTGGTATCGCGCCACGGCGCGGTTGTGTTCCTCGAGCGTGCGCGAGAACTCGCTCGTGCCGTCTCCGCGTGAGACAAAGTAGTAATACGGCGTGGTCGGCGGATTGAGCACGGCCCGCAATGCCGCGAGCCCAGGCATCGCCACCGGGGTGGGCGGCAGGCCGCGCCGCGTGTAACTGTTGTACGGCGTGTCGGTCTGCAGATCCTGCTTGCGCAGGTTGCCGGCGTAGGTTTCGCCCATGCCATAGATGACCGTCGGATCGCTCTGCAGCGGCATGCCGGCGCGAAGGCGATTGATGAAGACCGAGGCGACGTTTTCGCGATCCTGCGGCACGCCGGTTTCCTTCTCGACGACCGAAGCGAGGATCAGGGCCTCATAGGGCGTAGCCAGCGGCAGGTTGGCCGCGCGGCGCTCCCATTCGCGCTGGAGGAGCTTTTCCATCTGCTGGTGCGCGCGCCGCAGCACTTCGAAATCGCTCGATCCCCGTGACACAAAGTAGGTATCGGGGAAGAACAGGCCTTCAGGGTGCGCTTCGGGAATATCGAGCCGAGCCAGGACTTCTGCGTCCGGCAGGCCCATCGAATCGTGCCGCAGGTCGGGGCTGCCGTCTATCGCGGCCCGCATGCGACGGACGTTCCAGCCTTCGATGATGGCGACTTCCGCGTACGAGGTCGAACCGGCAGTCAGCAATTCGATCAGCTCCCACGGCGAAATGCCGGCCGCGATCTGGTAGTTGCCGGCCTTGACGCGATTGGCGTGGCCGGACAGGCGCGCGATCCACGTCAGGACGGTCGGCTCCACGCCGATACCGGCGTTTGCGACCTGACGCGACACTTCGCGCATGGTGCTGCCACGCAGCACCTCGACGTCGACGACAGGTTGCGTTTGCGGCAGCGGACGCATCGCGTAATACGCGAGGGCACCTGCCGCAACGATGACCAGTGCAATGACCGTTTTAAGCAATGCGGAAAACAAGCGCAGCATTGGAACCGAAGCAGGAATAAGATGACGAACAGAACGCACGGGGCACACACGGCCGGCGCCAATCGGGCCGCCGAGCCAAGCGCCCTATAATAGCGGAAAGCCGCCCGGCGCTCGCCGGCACACCCCACGAATCAGTATCGGAAGCAAGCATGCAGTCACCCTGGTTGGTATTTCTCGACGAAATCGGCGCCCGCTTCGAAGAAGGTCAGGCGGGCATCATGCACTTTGGCGCCATCGAAGACGAAGTGCAGGCGGCGGCCACCACGACCGTCATCGCCCCCCTCACCCATCGCGGCCTGATGCGCGCGGAAGGCGAGGATGCCGCAGCATTTCTGCACAACCTGACGTCCAACGACGTCAAGAACCTGGCGCTGCATCGCGCCCACTACGACAGCTTCAACAGCCCCAAGGGCCGCATGCTGGCGACATTCCTGGTGTGGCGCGACCAGGCGGGCATCTTTCTGCAGACCTCCACCGACCTGCTGGCGGCCATGCACAAGAAGCTCTCGATGTACGTACTGCGCTCAAAGGTGCGTCTGACCAATCCGACGCACGACTATGCCGTGATCGGCCTGGCCGGCGCCGGCACCGCCCACGCGCTGGACGCGGCCGGGCTGGCGCTGCCGCCCGAATCGATGAGCGTGACGCAAGGACAGGTGCAGGTCATCCGACTCGACGGTGCCCGCGCACAGATCGTCGTGCCCGTCGCACAAGCCGCCGACATCTGGAAGAAACTCGCCAGTCAGGGCGCGCGCCCGGTCGGCTCGGTAGCGTGGAATTGGCTCGACATTCGTGCCGGAGTTCCTTGGATCACCAGCGCAACGCAGGAAGAATTCGTCGCACAGATGGTGAATTTCGAACTCATCGGCGGCGTGAGCTTCCAGAAAGGTTGCTACCCGGGACAGGAAATCGTCGCCCGCACGCAGTACCTGGGCAAGCTCAAGAAGCGCATGTTCTTCGCGCATCTGGCCGAAGGTTCGGCCGCCGCGGGGGACGATCTGTACTCGGCGGGCTTCGGGGAACAATCCTGCGGCAAGGTGTTGTCGGTCGCACCGTCACCGCAGGGCGGGTACGATCTGCTGGCGGTCGTGCAGATTTCGAGCCGCGAGAGCGACGACGTCAGCGTCGGTACGCCGGGCGGCCCGCGCCTGACGTTCGGCACCCTGCCCTACACGGTCAGTTGACGCGAAGGCAGGCTGCGCATGGAATCGTGATGCGCCCATCGCCGGGAGCCCCCCGGCATGGGCCCAGTCGTACGGGCCGCGGCAGCACCGGCCCGTGCAATGCGGCACGATGACCGAGAACCGGCCTTGGAGGAGCCAGACATGATTTCCGGACTCTATATCTACTATTGCATCGCACCGGAAAAAACGCGCGAAGCGCGCAGCGCAGTATTGGCCATGCTCGAAGCGGTGAAATCCGCCTCCGGCGTGCAGGGGCGATTGCTGTGCAGGATGGAAGACTGCAACACATGGATGGAGGTCTACGACCCCGTCGACAATGCCGGGCGATTGCTCGACACCATCGACGAGGCTGTGCGCGACGCCGGCGTCATGGACTACCTGCTGCCGGGCACGCGGCGCCACGCTGAGCAGTTCGTCCCGCACGACGGGCGCTGAGCACGGCGGCGAGCATCCTCGCCCACCCTGGAAGGGCTGCGGCGCTCAGCGCAAACGCTTGCGCATCAGGACGTGGTCGATGCCGGCCTCGTTGAACACATCGCCTTCCGGCTCGAACCCGAGCGACACGTAGAACGGCTGTGCCTGCACCTGGGCGTGCAGCACAATCTCGGCCATGCCGCGATGCATGGCCTGCTCCATCAGATGCAGCATCATCGCGCGGCCCACACCGGTGCCGCGCGCCGCCTGACGCACAGCCAGGCGCCCGATGTGCCCATCGTCCAGCAAACGCCCCGTGCCAACGGGCGTTTCGTCTCCGAGCGCCAGAACATGCAGACTCACCGGGTCATGCTCGTCCAGCTCGACTTCTTCAGGCACGCCCTGCTCCACTACGAAGACCTCGTGCCGGATGGCATAGGCCTGTTTGCCGAGCGTTGTCCAATCGCCGCTTCGCAGCGTCAGTTTCATTCTTCGATATCCACAACGGAAAAAGCGGGCAGGAGTTCAAACAGCTCGATGACATCGACATTGCGCATGCGGATGCAGCCATGCGAGCCCGGCACGCCCATCGGCTCGGTGTCGGGGGTGCCGTGGATGTAGATGTAACGGCGCATGGTGTCGACGTTGCCGAGCCGGTTGAAGCCGACCTCGGTTCCAGACAACCACAGGATGCGCGACAGAATCCAGTCGCGCGTCGGCTCGGCCAGCGCCGCTTCACGCGTCCAGATTTCGCCGGTTGGCCGCCGCGCCCGGAATACCGCATTGCGCGGCTGCCCCGCACCGACCCGCGCCCGCACGATATGGTGGCCGCGCGGCGTGCGCTGGCTACCTGCCAGTTCCCCCGCGCCATGGGTGGCTGTCGATACGCGATACCGGCGAATACGCACGCCCTGTTCGTCGAACAGATCGAGCGACTGATCGCCGATGCTCACGCGCGCGCGCATCAGGCAGTCATCGTCCGGTTGCGACGCGCAGCAAAGAAGCTCGACAGAAGCTGACCGCATTCGTCGGCCAGCACCCCGCCTTCGGCCTGCGCGTGATGATTGAGTCGCGGCTCGCCGAAAAGGTCGAGCACGCTGCCGGCCACGCCGGTTTTGGGATCGCGCGCCCCGAACACCACGCGACCGATGCGCGCATGGATGATGGCGCCCGTGCACATCATGCAGGGCTCCAGTGTCACATAGAGCTCGCAGCCGGGCATGCGGTAGTTCGACAGCGTACGGGCAGCATCGCGCAGGGCCATCACTTCGGCATGCGCCGTGGGGTCATGACGGCCGATCGGCTGGTTGAAGCCGCGTCCGACGATTTTTCCCTCGCAAACGATCACGGCTCCGACAGGCACTTCGTCGACGCTGCCGGCCTCGCGCGCGAGTTCAAGTGCTGCGCGCATGAAGAATTCGTCCTGCTCAGTCATGCACCACCTGCATGGGCTGCGTAGGGCGCCGCTTGATGCGCGAAAAGACAAGCGCCAGCATGGCAAACAGCAACTCGTCGATGAACGGGATGAAGTCCGGGATCAGCAGGTCGAAAACGAACAGGCATGCAAACAGCAGGAACAACTGCGGAAAGCGCAGGCCTTGCGCATGGCGCAGGATGAAATTCGGCAGGATCGCCGCAATGAATTTGGGCACGTCGATTTCCCGTGGAGTGAACAACAGGTGGACGCGCAGCGCGTGCAACCTGTTCCCGCGAAATTACCACATCGTGTTGCAGGAAAGCACCGCCCCCTAGGGCGTGGGGGCAGGGTCGCGGGCGGCAGCGTCGATGGCGGCGCTCTCCAGCACGCCGCCGGGGGCTCCACGTCGCACCAGATTCAGCATCGCCCGACCGATCACTTCGGTCGTCAGCACGGCCCCGGGCCACAGACGGCGCGCCAAAGGCAGGACGGGTGCCGCAAGCGCATAGAACACCCGATAGGCGCGCGTTTTCGAGCGTGTGCCATGCAACGGCTGGATGATGCCCGGGCGCAGAACATGCACGGCGGCGAAGGGCAACGCGCGCAGCGCGTTTTCCGTCCTGCCGCGCACGCGGGCCCACATCACCTTGCCGCGCTCGCTGGCATCCGCCCCCGCGCCGGAGACATACACGAAGCGCATGCCCGGATTGAGCCGCAGCAGCGTGCGCGCCACATATAGCGTCAGATCGAACGTGATGTGCGTGTACGCCGCCTCGGACATGCCGGAAGACGTCACGCCAAGGCAGAAAAAGCAGGCATCGACATCGCGCAATGCGCCCTCGACGGCGTGCAGGTCAGTGAGGTCGGGCACCACCACGTCGTGCAGTTTGGCGTGTCGCTGATCGCTCCTGCTGCGCCCGATCGTCACCACCTCCATCACGTCGTCCGCCAGCAGGCATTCGCGCAGCGCGCCCTGCCCGAGCATGCCGGTGGCGCCGACGATGACGATCTTCAGGGGACGTATCGCTTCGCAGTGCAAGATTCTTCTCCCAAGGCTGAACGGCGGCGCGCCAAGCATAGCCGCCTCCCCGACACCCGCGCGCGACCTCGGGGCACTGGCTTTATCGCGAATCTCACCTATTACACAAGATGCGGTCTTTCCGCTGCATCGCAACATCCCTTCCACCTGCACTTCCCCCGACAGGAGTTCAAGAGATGCCGACGATCACCACCAAGGATGGCACGCAGATCTATTACAAGGACTGGGGCAGCGGCCAGCCGGTCGTCTTCAGCCACGGCTGGCCATTGACCGCCGACGCGTGGGAAGACCAGATGCAGTTTCTCGCCGGCCACGGCTATCGTTGCATCGCGCATGACCGGCGCGGCCATGGGCGGTCCGATCAGCCCTGGGACGGCAACGAGATGGACACCTACGCCGCCGATCTCGATGAACTCGTGACCGCGCTGGACCTGAAGAACACCATCCACATCGGCCACTCCACCGGCGGCGGCGAAGCGGCGCGCTATGTCGCCCGCTACGGCAGGGGTCGCGTCACCAAGCTGGTCCTGATCGGCGCGGTGCCGCCGATCATGCTGCAGACGGATGCCTACCCGGGCGGCCTGCCGATCAAGGTGTTCGACGACATCCGCGCCGGCGTGCTCAACGACCGCTCGCAGTTCTTCAAGGACCTGACCACGCCCTTCTATGGCGCCAACCGTCCCGGCGCCAACGTCAGCCAGGGCCTGCGCGACAGTTTCTGGATGCAGGGCATGCTGGGCGGGCTCAAGAGCGAATACGACTGCATCGCCGCTTTCTCCGCGACCGACTTCACCGAAGACCTCAAGCGCATCGAAGTGCCAACGCTCGTCATGCATGGCGATGACGACCAGATCGTGCCGATCGGCAATTCCGCGATGCTCACCGCCAAGCTCATTCCGAAGGCCACGCTCAAGGTGTACCCGGGCTACGACCACGGCATGTGTTCCACCCACAAGCACGAAATCAACGCGGACCTGTTGGCATTCATGAGGGAATAGCGCGTCCGCGGCACCGACGGAGAGAACAACAATGTCGAAGACAATCATCCTGATCCACGGTGCGTGGCTCACGCCCGCGTCGTGGACGCGTTTTCGGGAGCGCTACGAAGCACAGGGTTACCGCGTGCTGGCGCCGGCATGGCCGCTGATGGAGCGCCCCGTCACGCAACTGCGATCGATGCCCGACGCAGGGCTCGCATCGCTGGGCATCAACGACATCGTCGCCCGCTACGAGCGACTCGTCCGGATGCAGGCGGAGGCACCGATCCTCATCGGCCATTCCTTCGGCGGCCTGTTCGTGCAGCTATTGCTGGATCGTGGTCTGGGCGCGGCGGGCGTGGCCATATCGCCGGCGCCGCCCTTTGGCGTATTGCCCGCGCCACGCGCCGTATGGAGCAGCCGCTGCGTATTCGCGCACCTGAATGGCTGGCATCGCGCGGCGACCATGGGCTACTGGAGCTTCGCGCAGGATTTCGCGCAGACACTGCCCGAGCCCGACAAGCCGGCTGCCTACTACGCTCATATCGTTCCCGCGCCCGGCCGCATTTTCTTCGAAGCCGCCCTCGGCGTGCACACCGCCGTCGCCTTCGACAATCCGGTTCGACCGCCGCTGCTGCTGATTGGCGCCGAATACGACCGCACGGTGACGCCGAGCATGGTGCGCGCCAACTTTCGCAAGCAATACCGCGCAGGCACCCCGACGGCTTTTCACGAATTCGCCGATCGCTCGCACTGGCTGTGCAACGAAACGGGCTGGCAGGCGGTGGCCGACCTCGCGCTGCACTGGAGCGTCGGCAAGGCACGCAACGACATGCCCGCGGTGCGCGAAACCGCGGCCGACGACCTGCCGATGCCGCTGCCTGCGTAACACGCCATCGCTCACGCGTCGACGGCAGAGGCGTACACTTGCTGCCCATGAACGCCATCGCCCGGTTCTGGCGCGACCCCGCCATGCCCCACGTCGAAAGCAGACGCGCCTGCGACAGCCGCGCCTGCTATCGGCCGCACGCCCATCCCACCTTTTCGATCGGCGCGGTCGACGCAGGCACAAGCGTATTCACCGGCGCGCCGGGCGGCCCGGTCGCCCTGCAGCCGGGCACGCTGGTGTTCGTGCCGCCACATCGCGTTCACGCCTGCAATCCGGCGCCCGATTGCGCGTGGAGCTACCAGATGCTGCACATCGACGCGCAGTGGATGCGCGCCGCACTGCACGACGACACACGCACATCGCACATCTGCGGGGAGGACGCTCCGGTGCGTCTGATCCGCGAGCAGACGGCCTATGGCGCATTCTGCAAGCTCAATGCGCTGCTGTTCTCCGACGCCGAGGTCGACGAGAAAGACCCGGCGCTGATCGAATTCCTCGGCGACCGCGATCACGACGTCGGCCAGACCATCGATCAGCCGTCGGATGCGGCACCCCATCGGCAACGCATTGCACCGCTCCTCGATGCAACGGACGAAACTCCTCCCGCGCTCCGGCTATCGCTCGCCGACATGGCCGAGCGCATCGGCCTGAGCCAATATCAGACGATCCGCGCCTTTCGCGCGGCGACGGGGCTCACGCCGCACGCCTGGCAGTTGAATGAGCGCGTCAACCTTGCACGCGCCGGCCTGCGGGCGGGCGAGCCGCTGGCTGAACTCGCCTATCGGCTCGGTTTCGCCGACCAGAGCCATTTCAATCGCGTCTTCAAATCGCTGACCGCGTCAGCCCCGGGACAGTACCGGCGCTGACGCAATTTCGTCCAAGACAGCGCGGACTGCGCTGCGCACACTGGCGCCGTGCCTTTCACGCGGTGCCCGCATGCAGCAGTTCATCATCGTCGCAACAGCCCATTTCCTGGCGCTCCTGTCGCCGGGGCCGGACTTCTTCCTCATCACGCGTACCGCACTCGCGCAAGGCTGGCGACAAGCCAGCGCAGCGTGTCTCGGGATTGCACTGGGAAACGGTATCTTCATCGTCGCCGCCTTTGCCGGCATGGCCGCACTGCAGCGCGATGCGCCCGCCTTCATCGCCCTGGAAACCGCAGGCTGCGTTTACCTGTTGTGGCTGGGCTATCGCTTCGCCCGCTATGCAGGATCGACGCCATTGAACATATCGACCACCCGCGTGGCGCGCGCTCACATGCCTCGCGCGTCGGCGTGGCAGACCGGCCTGATGGGCCTGCTCTCAGCCGTCCTCAACCCGAAGAATGCGCTGTTCTACGCCACGCTGGCCGTCATGCTCGGCACCGCGCACGACAAGGTCGGCGTGCGCGTGTTCTATGGCGTGTGGATGTTCGCGGTCGTGCTGCTATGGGACCTCGTCGTCGCGGCAAGTATCGGCAACGCAGCGATACGCGCACGCTTTGCCCGCGCCCTGCCCTGGCTGGAGCGCGCCACGGGCGTGGTGCTCTTCATGCTGGGTGCGGGTGTGATCGTGGCGCGACTTGTGTAGCAGATCGACCCGAAGCGCTAGGATGCGGCGCGCTGGAGCCTGTCCTGCAGCCCCGCTTTCACCGCCGGCCATTCGGTATCGATGATCGAGAACCGCACCGAATTACGCTTGCGGCCGTCCGGCATGATGCGTTCGTGCCGCACGATGCCTTCCTGCATGGCGCCCAGCCGCAATATGGCGGCGCGCGAGCGAGCGTTCAGTTCGTCGGTGGTGAACTGCACGCGCACGCAATCCAGCGCTTCGAAAGCGTGCGTGAGCAAGAGGAACTTGGCTTCGGTATTGATCCCCGTGCGCTGCGCCGAAGCGGCCAGCCACGTGTGGCCGATTTCGAGCTTGCGGTTGTCGCGGTCGATCTTCCAGAAGCGCGTCGAACCGACGATGCGCTGGCGGATACGGTCGACCACCGCGAATGGCATGACACTGCCCGCCGCCTGCCCGGCCAGCGCGTTGTCGATGTACGCCTCGACGGTCTGCGCGCCCGGCACGACGGTGACCGACAGGTTCCAGAGTTCGCCGTCTGCCGCGGCGTCCAGTAGTGCAGGGGCGTGGTCGCGGCGCAGCGGCAGAAGTTCGACACAGCGGCCGATGAGCGTGGGCGTCTCAGTCATGGCAAGTACGGTAGCAGGCAAACCGGTAAGCGTAGCGCGTCGGCACTGCGCGCGCACGCGTCACGTCGAAGCGAACACCGCCTCCAGGCGATCCAGGTTCTGTTCGTTCGACGGTTCGGCAATCGACCGTACGCGTTCGCATTCCTGGACCGTATCGAACGCCTGGCACCAGTCCAGCCGTGTCTTGCCGCCTTCGTCGCGCAACGTGATGGTCATCTCGAAGAAGTGATCGGACAGATGCCGGAACACCACGCGCTCGGGTGCGACGATTTGCTCAAAGCGGCTCTCGTTCGGATAGTCGCGCCCGTCCGGCCCGTGCATGACAAAGCGCCAGTAACCACCGGGTCGAAAATCGAATTCGCGGAACGTGTTGGTAAAGCCCGCCGGGCCCCACCATCGTGCCAGCAATGCCGGGTCCGACAGCGCGGCAAAAACACGTTCCCGCGGGGCATCGATGAGGCGCGAGGTGGTCAGCGCGCGCGCGGAAATATCGTCTGTCATCTGAGCACCTCTGTCGCGGTGAAGGAATCCACGCAGTCTAGTCAGGCGCTACGCTTTTGGCGCGTCGGCGCACGGTGGTGGCGCCTCATGGCGGTGCAGCACGCACTGTCGCGGTGCCGCATCGCCGGCCTCGAACGAGCCGACCATTCCTTGTAGATCAATACGTTAAGTTCGCCTTGCGGAGTGGCATACCGCTTGCATCAGGGTGATCGGCTCGTGCAACGGCGCACAGCCAACAGCTTTCAGTCCCGCCAACGGCGGCGGGACGAACGGACAACGGCGTCCCTCTCCAACCGCGAGGTTGCGAGACGGACGCCGTTTTTTTCGCCTGTGCCGAAGAGCACGGGCACCGCAAGACCACGGAGAGCACGCACATGGACCGTTCCTTCTGGCGTTCAGGCCATACCCCGACCCTGCTGTCGGCCTTTTTGTATTTCGATCTGAGTTTCATGGTGTGGTATCTGCTCGGCCCGCTTCAGATCCAGATGGCCAAGGCACTCGAACTGAGCACGCAAGACCGCGCGCTGATGGTGGCCACCCCGATTCTGGCCGGCGCGATCCTGCGTCTCTTCATGGGCATGCTGGCCGACCGCATCGGCGCCAGGCGCACTGGCCTGATCGGTCAGGTGATCGTCATCGCAGCCCTGCTGGCCGCCTGGAAACTGGGCATTCGCTCGCTGCACGAAGCGCTGCTGCTTGGTGTGTTCCTTGGCGTGGCGGGTGCCTCGTTCGCCGTGGCGTTGCCGCTGGCCTCGCGCTGGTATCCGCCGCAACACCAGGGCACAGCGATGGGCATCGCTGGCGCGGGCAATTCGGGCACGGTGCTGGCCGCCTTGTTCGCACCGGTACTGGCGGTGGCCTTCGGCTGGCAGAACGTGTTCGGCTTTGCCTGCATCCCGCTACTGGCTGTGCTGGTGATCTACGCGCGCTGTGCAAAGGACGCCCCCGGCCAGGTGCACAAGAAGCAGTTCTCCGATTACGGCCGCATGCTCGCCAGCCGTGACGCGTGGTGGTTCATGTTCTTCTATGCGCTCACCTTCGGCGGCTTCTCGGGCTTCGCCAGCGCCCTGCCCGGCTACTTCGCCGACCAGTTCGCCTTCGACCCCAAGATGGCCGGCTGGGCCACCGCCGCGTGCGTGTTCGCAGGCTCGGTGATGCGCCCGCTCGGCGGCGTGCTGGCCGACCGCATCGGCGGCACCCGCTCGCTGCTCACGGTGTACGCCTCGGTCGCGGTGCTGATCGGGCTGGCCGGTTTCTCGATCGGTGGCGCGGGCGTGCAGGTGGTGCTGTTCATCGCTGCAATGCTGTGCCTTGGTGCCGGCAACGGTGCGGTGTTCCAGTTGGTGCCGCAACGCTTTGGCAAGGACATCGGCATCATGACCGGCCTCATCGGAATGGCCGGCGGCATCGGCGGCTTCGCGCTCACCGCCAGCCTGGGCGCGATCAAACAACACACCGGCGACTACGCCACCGGCCTGTGGCTGTTCGCCTGCCTCGCGGCGCTGGGCTGGGCCAGCCTGTCGACCGTCAAGCAGCGCTGGCGCGCCGACTGGTCGGCTGTCGCGGCCCGCGTCTGAAGCTCGCATACCAAAGCAATATCGTGGAGTCGCGCATCATGAAAAAACCCAGACTGGTCGTCGTCGGCAACGGCATGGCGGGCATCCGCACCGTTGAAGAACTGCTGGCCCTGGCCCCGGACATGTACGAGATCACCGTATTCGGTTCGGAGCCGCACCCGAACTACAACCGCATCCTGCTCTCACCGGTGCTGGCCGGTGAGCAGTCGTTCAACGAGATCGTGCTCAACCCGGTGTCGTGGTACGAGGACAACGGCATCCGTCTGCACATGGGCAAGACGATCACGCGCATCGATCGCGCCCGTCGCGTCGTAATGGCTGACGACGGCACCGAAGAACCGTACGACCGCCTGCTGCTGGCGACCGGTTCGCAGCCTTTCATCCTGCCGATCCCCGGTAAGGATCTGGACGGTGTGGTCACCTATCGCGACATCCGCGACACCGAACGGATGATCGATGCGGCCAAGACCAAGCAGCATGCCGTCGTCATCGGCGGTGGCCTGCTCGGGCTGGAAGCGGCCAACGGTCTCAAGCTGCGCGGCATGGATGTGTCGGTGGTGCACCTGGGCGACTGGCTGCTCGACCGCCAGCTCGATCCGACGGCAGGCGGCCTGCTGCGTCGTTCGCTCGAAGAACGCGGGCTGACGTTCCTGCTCGCCAAGCAGACGGCAGAACTCGTCGCCAACGAGGCGGGTCACGTCAGCAGCGTGCGTTTCAAGGACGGCGACGAAGTCCCGGCCGATCTGGTGGTGATGGCCGTCGGCATCCGCCCCAACACGGCGCTGGCCGAATCGGCCGGCCTGCACTGCAATCGCGGCATCGTGGTCAGCGATGTCCTGCAGACCTTCGATCCGCGCATCTATGCCGTGGGCGAATGCGTCAGCCATCGCGGCATCGCGTATGGTCTGGTCGCACCGCTGTTCGAGCAGGCCAAGGTGTGCGCCAATCACCTGGCGCAAATGGGTATCGGCCAATACAAGGGGTCAGTGCTGTCGACCAAGCTCAAGGTGACCGGCATCGACCTGTTTTCGGCGGGCGACTTCATGGGCGGCGAAGGCACTGAAGACATCGTGCTGTCCGACCCCGCTGGCGGCGTGTACAAGAAGCTCGTGATCAAGGACGACAAGCTCGTCGGCGCGTGCCTCTACGGCGACACCACCGACGGTGCGTGGTACTTCAAGCTGCTGCGCGAAGGCCGCACCATCAACGACCTGCGCGACCACATCATGTTCGGCGAATCGGCCATCGGCGACAGCGGCGTGCAAGGCCAGAGCCGCGCGGCCGCCATGCAGGACAGCGACGAGGTATGCGGCTGCAACGGCGTATGCAAGGGCACCATCGTCAAGGCCATCAAGGAGAAAGGCCTCTTCACCGTCGACGACGTAAAGAAGCACACCAAGGCGGCAAGCTCGTGCGGCTCCTGCACCGGGCTGGTCGAGCAGATTCTGATGAACACGCTCGGCGGCAGCTTCCAGGAAACACCCAAGACCAAGGCGGTATGCGGCTGCACCGATCGCACGCACGAAGAGGTGCGCCGCGCAATCCGCGAACACCATCTGCTCACGCACCGCGCGGCATACGACTTCCTCGAATGGCGCACGCCCAACGGCTGCGCCACCTGCCGGCCAGCGGTGAACTACTACCTGATCTCGACCTGGCCGCACGAAGCGACCGACGATCCGCAAAGCCGCTTCATCAACGAGCGCGCGCACGCCAACATCCAGAAGGACGGCACATTCTCGGTGGTGCCGCAAATGAAAGGCGGCGTGACCAATCCGTCCGAACTGCGCCGCATTGCCGACGTGGCCGACAAGTACCACATCCCGATGGTGAAGGTGACCGGCGGCCAACGCATCGACCTGCTCGGCGTGAAGAAGGAAGACCTGGTCCGCGTGTGGCGCGACCTGGGCATGCAATCGGGTCACGCCTATGGCAAGTCGATCCGCACGGTGAAGACTTGCGTGGGCAGCGAATTCTGCCGCTTCGGCACGCAGAACAGCACGCAGATGGGCATCGACCTCGAAACCATGCTCGCCAACATGTGGGCGCCGCACAAGGTAAAGCTGGCCGTGTCGGGCTGCCCGCGCAACTGCGCCGAGGCCGGCATCAAGGATGTCGGGGTCATCGCCGTCGATTCGGGCTGGGAGCTTTACGTGGGTGGCAACGGTGGCATCAAGACCGAAGTTGCGGAGTTCTTCGTCAAGGTGAAGACGCCCGAAGAGGTCAAGGAATACGCCGGCGCCTTCCTCCAGCTCTACCGCGAAGAGGCGCACTACCTCGAACGCACGGTGCATTACCTCGCACGCGTCGGGCTCGATCACGCCAAGCGCCGCGTGGTGGACGACGCCGCCAACCGCCGCGCCCTGTACGAGCGCCTGCTCTACGCGCTCGAAGGCCTGCCCGACCCATGGGCGGCGCGCATCAAGGGCACGCAGGCCCGCGAGTACATCCCGATCAAGCTCATCACGGAAAGAAAGCTCGATGAACAAGCCGTCTGAAAAACTGTGGCTGCGCATCTGCGCAGTCGACGAGATCCCGCTGCTGGGCAGCCGGGTGGTGGAGCGCGACAGCGGCAACGTGGCGATCTTCCGCACCGATTCGGAAGTCTTCGCGCTGCTTGACCGGTGCCCGCACAAGGCCGGCCCGCTGTCGCAGGGCATCGTCCACGGCAACAGCGTGACCTGCCCGCTGCATAGCTGGAACATCGATCTTTCAACGGGTGAGGCACGCGCGCCGGACGTTGGTTGCGCGCGTCGCTACCCGGTGCGGGTCGATAGCGGCGACGTATTCCTTGGAGCCTCTAACACAATGAAACGTCATGAGCGCTCGCAGCAATAGCCTCGGATCAAGGCGCGCCGACACAGCTTGGCTGGTGCCCAGGCAAGGAGGTGCAACGCTGAGCTGAGGCTATGGCGGCGGAGCCCGATGGGTTGGCTCTGCAAGGGGCGCTCACTGCGTTGCAGCGCCTCGCGAAGGCCATCAGCCTTGGCTTCGGCTTGCGCCTTGCGAGCGCCCCTTACAGACCAACGATCATGATGTTTCATTGTGTTAGAGACTCCTTACCTCGATTGACCCAAGCCATGACCAACGCCACGACCACCATCACCCGTTCGACCTGCTGCTACTGCGGTGTGGGCTGTGGCGTGCTGATCGAATCCGACGGCACGCGCATCACCGGCGTGCGCGGCGACCCCGATCACCCCGCCAACTTCGGCCGGCTGTGCACCAAGGGGCTGAACCTCGCCAACAGCGCGGCAAGCCTGTCGGGCCGCGCGCTGCACCCGGAAATGCGGCTTACGCGCGACGCCGAGCGCGCACGCGTCGATTGGGACACCGCGCTCGACACCGTCGCCGCGCGATTTGCAGACATCGTCCAGCAACACGGGCCAGACGCCGTGGCGTTCTATGTGTCCGGCCAGTTGCTGACCGAGGATTACTACGTCTTCAACAAGCTCGCCAAGGGGCTGCTCGGCACCAATAACATCGACACCAATTCGCGCCTGTGCATGTCGAGTGCCGTCACGGCCTACAAGATGGCCTTTGGCGCCGATGGCCCGCCCACCTGCTACGACGACCTGGAACACGCCGAATGCGTGCTGTTCGCCGGCAGCAACATGGCCTACGCCCACCCGGTGCTGTTCCGTCGCCTTGAAGCCACACGCGCGGCCAACCCGGACGTGCGCTGGATCGTGGTCGACCCGCGCCGTACCGACACCGCCGCGATGGCCGACGTGCACCTGCAAATCCAGCCCGGCACAGACGTAGCGCTGTTCAACGGCATGCTGCATCACCTGATCTGGGAAGGCCTGGTCGATGCGGACTATGTGGCCGCGCACACCGAAGGCTTCCAAGCGCTAAAGACCCAGGTGCGCGATTACACGCCGCGCATGGCCGCAGAACTATGCGGCATCGACGAATCGCAACTGGTCGAAGCGGCGGAGATCTTCGGCCGCAGCCGCGCATCGCTGTCGCTCTACTGCATGGGGCTGAACCAGTCGGCCCATGGCACGGACAAGAACCTCGCCCTCATCAACCTGCATCTGGCAACGGCGCAGATCGGCCGTCCCGGCGCGGGGCCGTTTTCGCTCACCGGCCAACCCAACGCCATGGGCGGCCGCGAAGTCGGCGGCATGGCCACCATGCTGGCCGCGCACCGTGACATCGGCAACGCAGCGCACCGCGCCGAAGTCGCCGCCCACTGGGGCGTCATACCGGAATTCCTCTCTGCCCGCCCCGGCCTGCCTGCTGTGGCGCTATTCGATGCCTTGCTCGAAGGAACCGTCAAGGCCGTGTGGATTGCGTGCACCAACCCGGCGCACTCGATGCCGGACGTCCCGCACGTGCGCGAAGCACTGGCGCGCGCCGAGTTCGTCGTGTTGCAAGAGGCTTTCGCCAACACCGATACCGTGCCCTATGCCGACGTGCTGCTGCCCGCCACCACGTGGGGTGAAAAGAGCGGCACCGTCACCAACTCCGAGCGACGCATCTCGCGGGTGCGTGCCGCCATCGACGCACCAGGCGAAGCACGCGCGGACTGGTGGATCGCAGCGGAGGTGGCGCGCCGCATTGAAGAGCGCCTGCGCCCAGCACTACCGACCTTGTTCCCCTACGCCGACAGTGAAGCGATCTTCGATGAACACCGCGCGCTGACCGTGGGGCGCGATCTCGACATCGGCGGATTGGATTACGCACGGCTCGAAGCGGAAGGTCCGCAACAATGGCCGCTGCCAGCGGGCCAGTCGCAAGGCCTCGCTCGTCGTTATGCCGATGGCGTTTTCGCCACCATCGATGGCCGCGCCCGCTTTCATGCGTTGCCCTATCGACCGGTGGCGGAAGCGACCAACGCGCGCTTTCCCTTTCATCTGCTGACCGGGCGTCTGCGCGACCAATGGCACGGCATGAGTCGCACTGGCCGCGTGCCGGCGCTATTCGCGCACGCGCCGGAACCTTCGCTGAGCATGCATCCGGCCGACGCCGAGCGGCGCGGGTTCAAGGCCGGTGATCTGGTGCGGGTGGCGAGCAAACGCGGCAGCTTCGTGCTGCCGCTGCAGGTATCGGACGAGGTCGCCAGCGGCAGCGTGTTTGCCGCCATGCACTGGAACGGTCAATTCCTGAACTCGGGTGGCGTCAACGAAACCAGCTTGCCGGCCGTCGACGACAAATCGCAGCAGCCGGAACTGAAGCACGCCGCCGTGCGCGTGGAGCGCGCAACGCTCACGTGGCAAGTGGTAGCGGCGCGGCGCAGCGATGATCTGCATGCGCTACATGCGGCGGTGCAGCCGTTGCTCGCCGAATGCGAATACGCCGCCATCAGTCTGCAAGGCCAAGACGCGCTGGTCGTGCGTGCGGCGTGCGTGGCGGCGCCCGCCGGCTGGCTCGAACGACTTTCCGCCGCACTCGACCTTCAACCCGGCGCGGATGTCCTCGAATACAGCGACGCGCGGCGCGGTGTCGTCAAGCGGGTGGGCTGGCGCGGCGATCGGCTCGACGGCTTGGTCTTCGCGGGTGACGTTACCGGCGCCGACGCCCTGCTCGCTAGACTCATCGACGGCGAACCATGGCAAGGCCCGCGCATGACGGTCTTCGCCCAGCGCGCGACGGCACCGCGCGATCGCACGGTCTGCAACTGCAAGCAGGTCAAGGAATCGACCATTCGCGCGCAATTGGCGAAAGGCGCCGGATTCAACGAACTGAAAACGACGCTCGGCTGCGGCACGGTGTGCGGATCGTGCGTGCCCGAACTCAAACAAATGTGCGCCTCCGCCACGCAGGCGGCATGACACATCCCCCGGAGAGCACCTCATGACGATCGGCAAAGTCACCCTTCTTGGCGCCGGCCCCGGCGATCTGGACCTGCTCACTGTGCGCGCGGTGAAAACACTTGCGCGCGCCGACGTGCTGATGCTCGACGATCTTGCCAATCCAGACATCGTCACGCTGGCGCCTCAGGCCCGTGTCGTCCGCGTGGGCAAGCGCGGCGGCTGCCGCTCCACGCCGCAGGACTTCATTCAGCGACTCATGCGCCGCTATGCGCTGGCGGGCCGGTACGTGGTGCGCGTCAAGGGCGGCGAAGCGTTGCTGTTCGGGCGCGCCGGCGAAGAGATCGACTTTCTGCGTGCGGCGGGTATCGAAGTCGACATCATCAACGGCGTGACTTCCGCGCTGGCGGCCGCTGCTTCGCTCGGCGCATCGCTCACGCATCGCGATCACTGCCGCGGTGTCACCTTCGTGACGGCGCACGCGCATGACCATTCGGAACCCGACTGGCGGGCACTGGCCGCTACCGGCACCACACTCGCCATCTACATGGGCATGAGCCGCGTCGACAGTATCGCGGGGAACCTGCTGCAACATCTCGCTGCCGGCACGCCGGCCGCCGTCGTGCAATGGGCGGGCTCGGCGCACGAGCGGCGGCTTGTCACGCGCCTGGACCAACTGGCCGCCGATGCGCATGCATTCGGCTTCGCCAGTCCATCGGTGATCCTGATCGGCCACGCTCTGGCACACGCGCAGGCGGACGCGGTTGCGCTGGCCTCCGCGGCTTGATCCGACCCACTGGGTCTGCTGAGGCTGACCGCCCACGCGGTCGCCGCCAAGCCGGAAGCGCCGCAAATTCACCGCCCCGACAAGCTCGCACGCTTCATGTCGCGTACGGGCGGCTTATGTTCTTGGACTCTTCAGCCAGACAAGACGCACGCCGAAGTGCCAGCAGAGCGTCCTCGACATGGCCGGCCTTGTAAAGCTGCTCGGCATGCCGGGTGTGGCACCAGGCAAATGTCCAATGCAATCCCGCTGGAGCCGCCGGGTATTGCGCGATCGATTCACATCGCGTGGAGCAAGGACCGGGCGTTGTCCGTCGCCGCGCAAGGCATGCTGTCGATGATGCGCGAGGATCTTTCGATACGCGGCGTATCGCCCCCCGCACAGGACCGCAGACGCGTCAGCGCGCGCCGGGTCTCTGACGCGGCTTGCGAGCGACGGCGCTACAATGATTTTGTTCACGCCCCTCGTCTAGATCATGCCGCTTCCACGCCGCCACCTCCTCGTCATCGATCCGCAAAACGATTTCTGCGACCTGCCGCCCGACTGGCGTCCGCCTGGCGTCGCGCCGGCGTTGCCAGTGGCGGGCGCGCACGCGGACATGCTGCGTCTGGCCGAAGTCATCGACGCAGCGGGCGAGGCGTTCGATGCCATCACCGTCACGCTCGATTCGCACCAGCGCATCGATATCGGCCACCCCACTTTCTGGATACGCGGCGACGGCAGCGCAGTGACGCCCTTCACCCAGGTGACTGCCGATGACGTACGCGCCGGGCGCATCGTGCCGCGACGCGAGGATGCTCGCGGCCGGGTTGTCGCGTATCTCGACGCGCTCGAAGCCGCCGGCCGCTACACGCACATGGTGTGGCCGGTGCACTGTGAAATCGGCAGTTGGGGCCACAACATCCACGCCGCCGTGCTGGCCGCGTGCGACCGGTGGGAAGAGCGCGCGCTGCGCAACGTCGACAAGGTCATCAAGGGCACCAATCCGTGGACCGAGCACTACAGCGCGATCCGCGCCGAAGTGCCGAACGACGATGTATCCACGCAGGCCAACATGGTGCTGCTGTCCTCGCTGGCTTCGGCCGACGAGATTTTCGTTGCCGGCGAGGCGGCCAGCCATTGCGTAAAAGCCACCGTTGAACACGTCGCCGACGCGCTTGGCGCCAGCGTGCGCAAGCTGGTGCTGATCGAAGACTGCATGAGTCCGGTGGGTGGGTTTGAGTCCCAGGCGCGCGACTTTTTCGGCGCCATGCGCCAGCGCGGCGCCCGCACGATGAGAGCGGCCGAAGTGGTCGCACAGCTCGGGCGTTGACCGTGGCGGGCCGACGCAGCGCAAAAACACGCGGCCGGCCGCTCTGCTATGCTCATGCGCCTTCGCATTACCCGCCTGCACCATGAATTCCAGCATCCAGCGCGTCGCTGCCATGATCGAGGGCGCCCAGCACATTGCCGTGCTGACGGGCGCCGGCATGAGCACTGAGTCGGGCATTCCGGACTTTCGCTCGGCCAAGGGCCTGTTCACTGTCAATCGCTCATTCGCCGAGGTGGTGTCGATCGACTATTTCCAGGCCGATCCGGTCGGTTTCTGGAAAGATTTTCGCGACATCTTCCGCATCAAGCTCGCCGGTCATTACCAGCCGAACGCGGGACACGAATTCCTCGCCTGGCTGGAGTCGCGCGGCAAGCGCGTCAGCGTGCTCACGCAGAACATCGATGGCCTGCACACGCAGGCCGGCAGCCACGAGGTGCTGGAGCTGCACGGCACGCTGATGACGGCACACTGCCTGAACTGCGGCGAGGTCTACCACGTGGGCTATGTGCAGGACCATGAAATTCCCGAATGCCGCGAGTGCGGCGAAATCATCAAACCCGACGTGGTGCTGTATGGCGAGGCGGTGCCGCTGGTAGAGCGCGCCTTCCGGCTGGCGGCGCGCGCCGACGTCCTGTTGGTGATGGGGTCTTCGCTCGAGGTCGGCCCGGTCAACCTGATCCCGGCCGAAGCCGCACATGCAGGCGTTCCGGCGGCGATCATCAATCTCACGCCGACTTCGATGGACCGATTCTTCAATGCCCGCATCGAAGCCAAGATCGGCGAAGCGTGCACCGCGCTACGCGAAAGACTGGAAAGCTGACGCGGTCTTCCGCGAACCCAACAAAAAGCCCTGGTTTTGAACCAGGGCTTTTTGTTTGTGGCGAGGCGGCGATCAGTGGGCGGCAGCGGCGGCTTCGTTGCCGCCGACGGACTTGGCACCGCCCGGCGCACTCTTGTGGAACGGTGGCTTGGCGAGCCACACGACGGCCACCAGCGCGAGGAACAACCACCCCAGCGCGTGGAAGATCTCGTTGAACGAAATCTGGTAGGCCTGCTGCGTGATGATGCGCTCCAGGTTGGCTGCAGCCACGTGCAGGTCGCCGTGCCCGAACTGCTGGATGGCCCCTTGCGTGTGCGGGTTGAAGGGCGAGAACGTCTCGCTCATCTGCGCGTGATGCACGACGGCACGACGACTCCACAGGTACGTGGTGATCGATGCCGAGAAGCTCCCCGCCAGCGTGCGCAGGAACGTCGCCAGACCGGAGCCGGCGGCAATCTCGTGCGGCTGCAGGTCGCTCAGCAGGATGGTCAGCACCGGCATGAAGAAGAACGCCACGCCCAAGCCCTGCATGAGCTGCACTTCGGCCACACGCTGGAAGTCGATGGTGGTGATGAATTCCGAACGGATGAAACTGGTGGCCGCCATCACGACGAACGCCGTCGACGCCAGCAGGCGCAAGTCCATCTTCGAGGCGTACTTGCCCACGAAAGGCGTGAGCAGCACGGGGAATATCCCGAGCGGTGCCGCGGCCAGCCCGGACCACACGGCCGTGTAGTGCAGTTGGGTCTGCAACCATTGCGGCACCAGCAGGCCGACCGAGAAGAACGCGCCATACGCCAGCATCAGGGCCAATGTGCCGGCCGTAAAGTTGCGGTGACGGAACAGGCGCAGATTGACGATCGGGTCGCGGTCGGTGATCTCCCAGATGATGAAGATCGCCAGCGCAATGGCCGAGACAATGGCGGTGCCGACGATGAAGCTCGAGTTGAACCAGTCTTCCTCGTTGCCCTTGTCGAGCATCAGTTGCAGCGCGCCGACACCGACGACGAGCGTGATCAGCCCCACGTAATCCATGCGCGGCTTTTCGTTCTGGAACGGCTTGGCGCGCATCTGGCTCCACACCACCGAGGCGGCGAAGATACCGATCGGCACGTTGATGAAGAAGATCCACGGCCAACTGTAGTTGTCGGTGATCCACCCGCCCAGGATCGGGCCGGCAATGGGCGCCACCACGGTCACCGTGGCCAGCAGCGCCAAGGCCTGGGACCGCTTGTTCGCAGGGTAGATCGAGATCAGCAGCGCCTGCGTGATGGGATACATCGGCCCGGCGACGAAGCCCTGCAACGCGCGAAAGCCCACCAGCATGCCCATGCTCTGCGCGATGCCGCACAGGAGCGAAGCCAGCGTAAACAGCAGCGTTGCGGCAACGAACAGGCGCACTTCGCCGAAGCGGCGCGTGAGCCAGCCGGTCAACGGCAAGGCAATCGCGTTGCTCACCGCAAAGGCGGTGATCACCCACGTGCTCTGGTTGGAGCTCACGCCAAGGTTGCCGGCGATGGTCGGCAGCGAGACGTTGGCGATCGTCGTGTCGAGCACCTGCATGAAAGTCGCCAGCGCCAGACCGACGGTGCACAGCCCCAGGTTGGCGGGGCGGAACGGCGGATTCATGAGCTGATCTTTCGGGCCTGGACGGCTTCGATCTTGCGGGCCGCAGGCTTGGCTGCGGGCGCGGCGGCAACACGGCCCCCGGCATTGGCCTGGATCACGCTGGCGATGCGCGCTTCGGCCTCATCCAGTTGGCGCGCGTAGACATCGGTGGTGAACACCGGAGCGCTCACCGGCGCCTGCGCCAGCATCGGGCCGCGACGATCATGCATGTTCACTTCGACGCGCATTGACAGACCGATGCGCAGCGGATGCGCGGACAGTTCCTTCGGATCGAGCGCGATGCGTACTGGCACACGCTGCACGATCTTGATCCAGTTGCCGGTGGCGTTCTGCGCCGGCAGCAGCGAAAACGCGCTGCCCGTGCCCACGCCGAGACCGGCGATCTTGCCGTGGAAGGTCACGTCGCTGCCGTACAGGTCGGAAGTCAGTTCGACCTCTTGCCCGATGCGCATGTGCTGGAGCTGGGTTTCCTTGAAGTTGGCATCGACCCAGACCTGATCGAGCGGCACGACCGCCATCAACGGCGTACCCGGCTGCACGCGCTGGCCGACCTGCACGCTGCGTTGCGCCACGTAGCCGGTGACCGGCGCGACCATGCTGGTGCGCACGTAATCGAGATACGCGCGGCGCACGGCGGCGGCGGCGGCCTTGACTTCGGGGTGCGTCAGCACGCCCGTGTTTTCGATCATGGCGTGACTGGTGGCCAATTGCTGCTCGGCGGCGGCCAGCGCACTCTGTGCAGTGGCCAGCGCCTCGCGGGCGTGGGCCAGTTCTTCGGCCGGAATCGCGCCTGTGGCGGCGAGCCCCTGGCGGCGGTCGAAGTCGGCACGGGCACGTTCGAGTGCGGCGCGGCGCGCGGCCAGATCGGCCTCCTGGCTGCCGACGTTGGTGTAGAGACCGCGCACCTGCCGCACGGTGCGGGCAAGGTTCGCTTCGGCCTGTTCCAGCGCGACGGATGCATCGGTCGGGTCGAGGGCGGCCAGCGACTGGCCGGCGTGCACCAGCGCGTTGTCGTCGGCGCCGATGGTCACGACAGTGCCGGCGATCTGGGGGCTGACTTGCACAACGTTGCCGTTGGCATAGGCGTCGTCGGTTTCCTCGAACCAGCGGCCGTGCAGATAGTAGTACGAGCCGTAGCCGATGGCGGCAAAGAGGATCACGCCGGCCAGCAGTGAGAGCATGACGCGGCGGCGGCGATTGGCGGGGGCGGCAAAGGCCTGGAGGTTGGTGTTGTCTTGGTTGGCGCTCATGGCGGCTTCCTGTTATTTCGTCGATGCAGTGGCGGTCGGAACGGGCTGTTCGGCGCGGTAGCCGCCGCCCAGTGCGCGGATCAGTTCGATCGAGGTTTCGATCTGCCGGGTCTGGATGTCGGCCATGCGGTCCTCGGCCAGGTGCAGCGACTGCTGCACGATGAGCACTTCGAGGTACGCGCCCACACCGTTGCGATAGCGCTGCATCGACAGATCGAATGCTTGCTGCGCGCTCGACAATGCGCGTCGCTGGGCCGATTCCTGCGTCTGCAGCGAACGCAGGCGCGACAGCGAATCGGCCACCTGGTTGAGCGCGCCGACCAGCGTCTTGTTGTATTGGGCGACGGCCAGATCGTATTGCGCGTCGCGTCCGGCGAGGTTGGCGCGCAGGCGGCCACCGTCGAACAAGGGCAGAGAAATTGCCGGCGTCACCAGCGCGAAGCGGCTGGATGCCTGGAACAGATCGGCGGTGTGTACCGACAGCAGCCCCAGCGTGGCCGACAGATTGACGTTGGGATAGAACTGCGCCTTGGCGGCGTCGATGCCGCGCCGGGCCGATTCCACGCGCCAGCGCGCGGCCACGATGTCGGGCCGGCGGCCGAGCAATTCGGCAGGCAGGTTGTCGGGCAACGCCAGTTCGCTGGCGTGCAGGGCCTGCGGACGCTGGATATCGCGCCCGCGGTCGGGCCCCTTGCCGAGCAGCACCGACAGTTGCGTGCGGCTGGATTCGATCTCCTGCTCGGTCTGCGCCACTTTCTGTTCCGCACTGGCCGATACCGATTCGGCCTGTCGCAACTGCGCCACGCTATCGACGCCCGCGTCGACACGCTGGCGAGTCAGGTCGAGCAGCTTGTTGGCGCGATCCAGGTCGGCCAGCGCGATATCGTGCGACTGGAACGCGTAGGCCAGCGCACTGTAGGCGCTGGCGACACTGGTCGAAATGGTCAGGCGCGCGGCCCGGGCATCGATTTCGGTGGCGCGCTGGGCGCCCAGTGCGGACTCCCATGCGGCACGCTCGCCGCCCCACAGATCGAAGGTGTAGCTGCCGCCGACGGACAGCATTTTCATGGTGGCGTAATTGCCACCCAGCTCGGGCATCACGCCCTCGGGAATCTGGGCGCCAGGCAAGCTGCCCTTGGCGTCGATCTTCGGGTAACGCGCGGCGTCCGCACCCAGCGATTCGGCGGCGGCCTGGCGCACTCGCGCATCGGCGATGGCGAGGTCCGGATTGCCTTGCAGCGCTTCGCTGATGACGGCATCCATCTGCGCGTCGCCGAGCTGACGCCACCAATCGGTGGCTGGCCAAGCCGTGGCCGACAGTCTGGCGCCGGCAAGGCTCTTGTCGGCCGACAGCGAATGGATATCCGTCAGCTCATTTTCGGGCGCGAGTCCGCGCATGTTGGCGCAGCCAGCCGCCAGGAACAGCATGGCCATGGCGGGCCACAGGTTACGAGATTTCATGTATTTGCTTCGGCAATTGAAGGTTCAGCGCTCGACGGTGGCGCGAATGCGCTGGAGGAATCCCGTCAGAGTTTTCTGCTCTTCTTCAGTCAAGTCAGACACGGCGTAGGCATTCAATTCGCTCGCCACGCGGTTCATCGACGACCACAGCACACGGCCCGCTTCGGTCAGCGTCACGTCTACCGCACGGCGGTCGCCTTCGCACGGGCGGCGGATCACGTAGCCCTTCTCCTGCAGGCGATCGAGCATTCGCGTGAGCGCGCCGGCGTCATGCTCGACGCGGCGGGCAAGCTCCGTGGCATTCATGCCGTCGCTGTGGGCGAGCGCCTTGAGGACACGGAACTGGCTGAAATTGACATCGCACCCCGTGGCGCCGAGGTCGCGTTCGAGGTGGCGGATGAGACCCATGCGGACGTAGTGCATCAGCATGCCGACGCTGTCTTCGCCGTTGTGACTTTCTGTAGGGGTTGGGGTTGGTTTTGACACGGCTCAAATTTTGGTTGCCTGAGCAATCATTGTCAACATAATTGTTTGAAAGCAACTCGTAATAGTTGCAGGCAGTCGTAAGCGCCCGTGCCGGCGTGGACGACTGAAGGAAGGCACCGCCAGCGCGGCCAGCGGGAAAGAGGGACCGCCCGCCAGGCTCTGACCCCGGGGTCCATCACAATCGCAATGGAGTGCTAGAGAGAACCCGTCCTGTCGCGGTAAAGCGCGGCGGGAATCAGGCTGGGTGAATCTCAGCGCACGGCGCGTGCCGGGCGGGAAGAATGGAGACGCCTCGGAGGATTGCTCCGCACATGTTGTGGGAATCGCGCCTCCACTCGCAGTCAGCGCGGCGCGGTGGCGGACTCTTCCAGTTGGGTGATGGCGGTGTTCCAGCCGTCGAAGAAGCCCAGTTTCTCGTGCTGCTCGCACGAGGCGATATCCGGGTGCATCACTTGCGCCACGTAACGGCACCCATCGCCTTCGTCGGTCATCGTGATGATGGCCGTAAAGCCGAGCCACGGCGTGTTCGGACGCCACCCCGCCGTGAGCATCGACGTGAACACGAGGCGCGATTGGGGTACGACTTCCAGAAAGCTGCCCGGATTGTCGCTGGTGCCGCCGTCGGGCCCCTGCATGAAGGTATGGAAAGCGCCGCCCGGCCGCAGATCGAAGGCCCGGACGTCGGTCGTCCACGGACGGGGGCACCACCACTGCTTGAGCAGTTCCGGCTCGGACCAGGCGCGCCACAGCGCTTCGCGCGGTGCACGCAACACGCGCGAGATCACGAGGTCGCGCGGATCAGTCTTTTCTCCTGCGTTTTGTGACATGGGGTTGCTCCTGTTGGTGAAGTCGTTCGACGAACTCGACCATGCGGTCGGATCTTGCCTCCCACATGGCACGTTGCCCGGCTATCCATTTTTCGGCTCGGGAGAGTGTCTCCGGCACCAGTTCGCACGTACGTGTACGTCCGAGCTTGCTGGTGCGGATCAGGCCGCTGCGTTCGAGCACGGTCAGGTGCTTCATGAACGAAGGCAGCGCCATGTCGAATGGCGCTGCCAGCGCGGTCACCGTCTGCGCACCGTAGCCCAGCGAGCTGACGATTGCGCAGCGGGTGGGGTCAGCGAGTGCGTGGAATACCTCGCTGACCGAGACACTATAGTTAGCCATACAGCTAACTATAGTCAGGGCAGGTGAATGCTGCAATCCCGGGTTGGTCGAACGATTCGTCGCTCCGGTTCAGGCCGTCCTGGCGAAGAGCGCCCGCACCGACGACACGCAGAGCGTGACGATCTTGTTCACCGCCGACCGGAACACCGGGATGTACAGCAGCATGGTGAAGATGGTCACCGTCGCGAAGACCATGCAGATCGGTCGCGTGAAGAACGGGCCAAGGCTGCCGTCCGACAGCACCAGTCCGCGCCGCAGACTCTTGTCGAGAATGCCGCCGAGCACCATGCCGAGCACGAACGGCGCCATCGAGTAACCGCGCAGACGCAGGAAGAACGCGCCGACGCCGACGAACAGCATGGCGTAGACGTCGAACAGCCGCGACGCGCCCGCGTAGGCACCCACCACGCAGAGCAGGAAGATGATGGGCATCAGGATGACGTACGGCACGCGCAGCACGTAGATCAGCGGTCGGATGAAGAACAGGCCGAAGATCAGGATGGTGATGGTGGCCAGCGTCGTCATCGCAACGACGTCATAGATGAACTGCGGATGGGTGACCATCAACATCGGTCCAGGCTGCACGCCATGGATGATCATGGCCGCCATCAGCACGGCAGAAGGCGCCGAGCCTGGAATCCCGAGCGACAGACACGGCACCAGGTGCGCCGGAATGGACGACATGTCGCCCGTTTCCGCCGCCATCAGGCCGTCGATGGAGCCCTTGCCGAACTGGTCGCGCTCCTTGCTGGCGGCCTTGGCGGCGGCATATGACATCCACGCGCCGGTATCTTCGCCCACACCGGGCAGCAGGCCCGTGAACACGCCCACGACGCCCGAGCGCAACACCGTACGCCAGTATTGCGCGACCTCGCGGAAGCGCGGCAGCACCGAATCCTTGACGTCGATGACTTTCTGCTGAAGCGGATTGGCCAGCGAAGTGATGACTTCGGCCAGCCCGAATGCGCCCACCAGCGCAGGGATCAGATCGATACCGCCGGCAAGTTGATCCCAGCCGAAGGTGAACCGGTCGTGCGCATAGAGGCCGTCCTGGCCAATCTGCGAGACGAACAGACCCAGCACGCCCATGAGCCAGCCCTTGACTGGATCGTCGCCGACGATCATGCCGGACATGGCCACGCCGAACAGTGCCAGCCAAAAGAATTCGAATGCGCCGAACTTGAGCGCGACCTCCGCCAGCAGCGGCGCAAAGGTCGCCAGGCATAGCACGCCGAACAGCGTCCCCGTGAAAGCGCCCGATGTGGCGATGCCGATCGCGCGCCCTGCTTCGCCGCGCTTGGCGAGCGCGTAGCCGTCCGCGCACGAAGCCGCGTTGGCCGCCGTGCCCGGAATGTTCAGCAGAATGGCCGTGCGCGATCCGCCGTACAGCGTGCCCACGTAGGAGCACATCAGCAGCAGGATGGCGTTGTTGGTGTCGACCTTAAGCGTCAGCGTCGTGAGCAATGCCACCACCAGCGTGGCCGACAGACCCGGAATGACGCCGACCACGATGCCGATGAAAGCGCCCCCGAGCCCGTACAGGATCGAGTGAATGTTCATGAAGCCGGCCCAGGCCGTGCCCAGATGAGAAAGACCTTCAAACATGATGATCTCCAATGTCGATCAGGGCAGGCGGATCATGAAGATCTGCTCGAACACCAGCGTGATGGCGATGCTGGCGACGAACCCGATGACGGCAGCCCTCACGATTTTCCCGGATGTGAATCTCCCCTCCCCCGCGGCCCGTCGCCGGTTGTCGAGCAAGAGGATGCAGGCCGTGACGAAGACGCCGCCCGTCAGCCAGTAGGGCAAGCCACGTCCCAGCAGTCCCGCGCAAAAGATGACGCAGATGCCGAGCACGAGCAGCATGCGGTTCATCGCTGTCCGCTTGTCGACCGACAACGGCGCACGCGCAGCGACGACCCCCTTGAAGCGCGTCCACTTCCTGATGAACACCAGGAAGCCGAGTGCGGTCATGGCAATGCCCAGCAACGCCGGAAGCAGGCCCGGAATCGTGTAGGGGTTGATGTCCTGCTCTTCGAGGCGATCCATGAGCAAGGATCCGATCAGGATCGCGATGCCGAGCACCATCCACCCTAATCCTTCTGTCATTTCGGATCGCGCTGTCGGCTTGAATTCGCCTCCTCCGTGGTCAACGACGGGGAGATCGGGCCGATCGGATACCTGTTCGGTCATGGTGCACCTGTACGAGCTAGAGAACGTGGCAACGGAAAGCCTGTGCGGGGCACGCACCTGATATATGGAGCACGCCCCGGCCGGAGGCGCCGCCCTTGCAAGCGGCACCCCCGGCGGGCACTCCCCCTTGGCCGGCCCCTGTCAGTGAATCGATGAATCGCTTGAAGTCAGAGCTTCGGAATCCCCACCGTGTCGGGCGACACCTTTGCCTTGCCGCTGTTGTAGAGCGTCCAGGCGTTGGCCTGCACCGCGGGCATGACGGCCTTCTGCGCGGCGTCGCCATACATCGGCGAGAACAAGGCGCCCCGGCTCGTGGCGTACTTCTTGAGGGCGTCGCTCTTGGCGATGGTGTCGGTCCAGATCTTCTCGACGGTCTTCACGACCTCATCCGGCACGCCTTTTGGGATGAAGATCCCGAAGTAGTTCAATGGCGCGGTGAAGCCGGGAATGGTGTCCGACAGCGGCGGAATGGTGCCGTACCCTTCCAGGTTGAGCGGCTTGTCGCTGATCGTGGCGAGTGCGCGCAGGCGCTTGCCGCGGATCATGTCGGCCTGCTCGCCGGCCAACTGCGACGTGACTTGCGCTTCGCCAGCCACGGTTGCGATCACGGCCGGGTTGCCACCGTCATACGTCACATGCTTGTAGGTGATGTTGGCGGCCTTGGCGACGAGGTCGATCGCGCTGTGGCCCGCGGTGCCGATGCCGGCCGTGGCGACCGAGATCTTGCCGGGATTGGCCTTCATGGCGTCGAGCAATTGCTTCGGCGTCTGGTAAGGCGTGGCCGGGTTGACGCTCAACACCTGCATGTTGGCGACGGTCAGGAACAGGTGCCAATCGGCGATGCGCGTCTTGAGCGTGCCCATCGTCTCGTAACTGCCCAGATCCTGTGCCGCGCCCGCGGTCCAAGTGTAGCCGTCCTTCGGTGCATCCAGCGCGCTCTTGGTGCCGATCGATCCGGACGCGCCGGGCTGATTGACGATGACGATGGTCTGGCCCAGCGCTTTTTCCATTTCGGCGGCGGCGATGCGCGACACCTGGTCGGTGGCACCACCGGCTGCCCAGGGCACGATGAGGTGAATCGGGTGGCTGGGCTTCCATTGCTGGGCGGATGCCGGCAGCGCAACGACGCAGGCAAGCGCCATCGCCGTGGCGTACTTGAGATTGAAGAGGTGTTTCATTGTCTGTCTCCTAGAGATGCCTCTTTGCGTGTGGAACGAGTCAACTACGTGCTTGATGCAACCAGCGTGACCGGCGCCCCCTTGTCTGCCGACTCATAGAGCGCGCGAACGAACGCGACCGCGTTGCGGGCCTGCGCACCATCGACCAGCAACGTGGACTGGCCGCGCAGGGCCAGGATCATGTTTTCGATCTGCTTCTGATGCCCCTCGAAACTGATCTGATCGGGAGCACTCGCGCCGGATGCGCCGCCCTTGCCGGATGCCTCGGCGAGGAGCTGCGCGTCCTGCGGTGTCGCGTCGCGGAATTCCCAGCGCACGATGCGATCGTCTTCGATGACGGCCGAGCCCCGCTCGCCGCAGATTTCGATACGACGTTCCCATCCGGGATAGGCCGCAGTGGTCGCTTCCAGCGTGCCGAGCGCGCCATTGGCGAACCTGATGGCCGCGCAAGCGGTGTCCTCGGCTTCGATGCCCAGATGCACGCGGCGCGTTTTCCAGGCGGCGATCTCGGCGGGCATGCCGGCAAACCACTGCAGCAGGTCGACGGCATGGATGGCCTGATTCATGACCGCGCCGCCACCGTCGAGGGCGAGCGAGCCTTTCCAGCCCGTGTAGTAGGTCTCGGCGCGATGCCACTTCACATATGCGCTGCACAGGACGAGGCGTCCGAAACGCCCTTCGTCGATGGCCTTCTTGACGGCTTGCGCCCCCTGCGTGAGGCGCGACTGGAAAATCGCTGCGACTTTCACCCCGGCGTTGGCGGCGGCGTCGAGCAGCGCGTCGACGCGCTCGACCGTGATCTCCAGCGGCTTCTCGATGATCAGATGCTTGCCCGCACGCGCCGCCTGCAGCGCCGGTTCGAGGTGCGCGCCGCTGGGGGTGACGACGCAGACGACGTGAATGTCGGACCGCGCGAAGAAGGCTTGCGGATCATCAGTGGCGAAGGGGATGTCATGCTTCTGCGCAAAGCGCACGGCTTCGTCCTGCGTGACCCCGAGTACGCCGATCAGGCGCAGGTTGTGCTGCCTGGCCAGTGCGCGGATGGCGAGCGCGTGGTAGTTGGCGATCATGCCGGCGCCAACCAGACCGAACCCGATGGGCATTGTCCCGTCGATCATGCTCCGGCCCTTTCCGCTTGTGCCTGGGCCTGCAGCGCGAGCTCGCACACCTTGAAGCAGTGCGCCTGCGTCATGGCGGTTTCGGTGCGATTGAAGATGTCGCTGCGCAGGTCGGTGTAGTACGGCAGTTCGGCGTCCGAGCAATCGATGTATCGCGTGCCTTCGTGATTGACGATGAACAGGTGGTTGATGCCCGGACGGCCGGCGATGTCGATGTACTTGCGCAGTTCGATGTAACCGTCGGTGCCGAGAATGGTGAGACGGCCGTCACCCCAGGTCGCCAGACCATCGGGCGTGAACCAGTCGAGGCGGATGTAGCCGCTGGCCGGCCCGTTGGTGAGGATGAGCTCACCGAAGTCCTGCCAGTCCGGGTACTCGGGGTGGCCGAGATTGCCCACGCGCGACACGACGATGCGCGCGTCGTTCGCCCCCGCGAAATGCAGAAACTGCTCGATCTGGTGCGAAGCGATGTCCGCAAGGATGCCGCCGTACTGCTTGGGGTCAAAGAACCAGTCCGCGCGCGTGTGGCGATTGAGGCGATGCGGCCCCAGCCCGACGGTCTGCAGGACGCGGCCAATCGCGCCCTGCCGGATGAGTTCTGTCGCGGTCGTGACGGCGCGCACTTCAAAATGCTCGGTGAAGTTCACCGACCAGATGCGCCCCGTCTGCCGCTGCACCTGCTTGACGCGGTCGAGTTGCTCGAAGGTGATGACAC
Source organism: Uliginosibacterium sp. sgz301328 (assembly GCF_041807905.1). Classification (NCBI taxonomy): domain Bacteria; kingdom Pseudomonadati; phylum Pseudomonadota; class Betaproteobacteria; order Rhodocyclales; family Zoogloeaceae; genus Uliginosibacterium; species Uliginosibacterium sp. sgz301328. The sequence continues at coordinate 11,253 of NZ_JBGVSA010000013.1, read as the reverse complement.
CCGGCTTGTCGACCATGAAGTCCTTGCCATGCAGCATGGCCTCGACCGCAAAATCCGCGCGGTCGCACGGAATGCCGGCGCACACGATCAGATGGATGTCCGCGTCTTCGAGCAGTTGCCGGCGATCCGCCACGCGCGGGATATGCGGGAAACGCTCGGCAAATCCCTCACGCGTGCGCACATCGCCGTCATGGCTCCAGTAACCCACGCATTCAGCGCCGATATTGAACAGGCTGTTGACCTGGTCGTAGATGTGCCGGTGGTCGATTCCGACGATGCCGAACCGCAGCTTCGGATACTCATTCATGATGGGCTGTCTCTATTGAACGAACGGATTGGCTTTCCACCAGGGTGCTCGGAAAGACGTGCTGCTCGGTCGGGCGATCCGGGTCCTGGATGGCGTGGAGAAGTAACGACGCAGCCGCCCTTGCCATCTGTTGCTCGGGGCGCTGAATGCATGTGACGTGGGGCACGATCACCTCGGCCCATTCCGGCGTGCCGACGACAACGAACGAGTAGTCGTCCGGCCAGCGGATGCCGTTGTTCTGGAAGTAGCGCAACGCGCCTTTGGCGAGGTCGTGCTGGGCGAAGACGATGGCGGTGACGGGCAGCGTCGACAGCCGTTCGGCGATCTCGACGCCGGCAGACTCCGCCAGCGGCCCATTCAGGATGTAGTCCTCCCGCGGCACGACGCCGAACTCACGCAGCGCGGCGCGGTATCCCTCCACGCGTTCCCGCACGTTGGGGATGGGCGAATCCCAGGCCACGAACGCAATGTGGCGATGGCCGGCATCGAGCAGATGCCGGGTCGCCAGATACGCGGACTGGACGTTGTCGTGGCTGACAAAGTTGTGGTCGGTGATCGCGCCCGGGACGGAACGTTCCAGGACAACGTAGGGGATGTGCTGCTTTTGCAGGAGCGCGAGGTTGTCGATCTGCGACAACGCCGGGCTGACGATGCAGCCGTCGATGCGCTGCGCGATCAGGCGCTGGATGATTTCCTTCTCTTGCTCCGGGTCTTCGTCGCTGTTGCACAGCATGACGACGTAGCCCGCCTGGCGCGCGATCGACACGATCTCGACGCACATCCGCGTGAAGAACGTATTGCCAAATTGCGCCACCACCACCGCCAGCACCTTCTTCTGCTTGCCCTTGATGCTGCTGGCCGCGGCGTTCTTTACGTAGCCGACCTGCTCTGCCGCCTGGATTACCCGCTCGCGCAATTCGGGGCGGATATAGCGCTTTTCGTTGCTGAGAACGTAAGAGACCGTGGTCGTGGACGTCTTGGCGACGCGTGCGACATCTCGAATGGTCGCAGTCTTGGTTGGCGTTCTGGGCGCTCTGGCCATATTCGTTTTTTCGCCATGTAAACGTTTGCATATTGCGACGTTGCATATGCAAACGTTTACATACAGGGATTTAAAAAAAAGGACTCGCGGCCATTACGTCACTTAAACGATGCACTGTCAACGAGCCGTTGTTGACAGACATCACGAAGATGGCACCTCCCCTGATCATCGCAGCGGCGATGGCGGACGGCACGACAAACGCGATGGCGACAACACACGGCCGCAAACCATGCGGTGGCTGACAAAAAAAAGGCAGACCGAGGTCTGCCCTTTTTGCTGCAATCCGATCCGACAAGTTCGCCGGATCGGGCTGTGGCTCAGTTACACGTCAGCGATGCCGAATTCAGGCCGATGGTCGCGCCGGATTCGAGTCGGAGCGCGATGAACGATCCGCCAGTGAAGCTGCTGCTGAGCTTCGAGGTGTCGATGGTGATCGACTGCTGCCCCACGCCGATCGTAGAGGCCTTGGCCTCCCATACCTTGGAGCTGCTCCCATGGACAGAATTGCCCCCGCTCGTGGTGTTGTTGTCCACGTAGACCTGCACCAGTTTGTCGCCCGTGCCGGCAGTCGCCACACCGAGTGTCATCGTGCATTGCTTGCCGACGATGGTGAACACCCCGCCCGGCGTGCTCGTCGATGTGGTGCCCGTGTTGCCCAGCGCGCCGATGGTGAAACGTCCGCCATTGATCGTCATGACTCCGCCGCTGACGGTGATGGCGCTGCCGCCACCCGTATTGATGTACATCGGCTTGCTCGAATCGCCCGGCAACGGGAAATAGTTGGCGGTGAAGAACTGGGCTGAATCGCCAGCAGTGAAGTTCTCCGTCCAGGAACCCGTCACGCCCGCCGGCACACTGCTCGACGAGGATGAGGATGAGGACGACGACGACGACGACGACGATGCCGACGACGAACTGCCCGCCGAAGACGACGTGCTGCTCGACGAGGACGAACTGCTCGACGACGAACTACCACCGCCGTCGGTCGCGAACATCCCGATGCGCGCAGCGCCCGCGTTGGCCTTGACGATCCCCGCGAGGTTCAGCGGATTGGCTTCGAGCGTGTAGCCATACGGCGGCGTCCACTTCACATCGGTGGGCAAACCACAGGTGTTGAGGGTCGCCGTCACGTCGATGCCGTTGGGCAGGTACTTGGTGCTCTTCAGCCAGGTGTTGCTCTGGCGGAAGCTGGTACCGCTGCCGTGATTGACGATGATCTTGCTGCACGCCTCGGTCTGCTTGGTCGGCTGGATTTCCCACATCGTGCTCTCCATCAGCACGTCGCCGCGATAGCCCAGGCCCACGCCGCCTTCATATTCGGTGACGGTGGTGGCATCGCGATCGCCTTCAACGTAGTTGTTGAAGATGTGCACCTGGCCCCAACGCACACGCGGAACACGTTGTCCGGTGTCCTTGTAGTGGTTGGCGTAGAAGGTCACGTGGAAGCGGTTTTCATCGCTCCACTGGCGGCCCGAATCGCTGTTGGACACCAGCGTGGTCTTGCCGTGATCGATGAACGAGCTGTTCGACACGGTGATGTAGTCCGAGCCGCGGATGATGTCGAGCGCGCCGTCATGACGCGTGCCGCCGCCGTTGGCCTTGACGAACACATCGTTGTACTGGCCGTCGGTGATCGTCACATGGTCGACCCACACCTGCTGCGCCATTGCGATCGCCATGCCGTCGTAATACGCGTCAGCACTGCCCTCGGGCTGCACGTCCCAGTTGGTCTGGATCCACAGGTTGCGCACGATGACGTTGCGCGTCCAGCCCGGGTAGTCTTCCTGCGGCTTGTTCAGCGTCTTGATCCAGTACTCGTAGTCGGCCAATTTGTTATTGACCGTGCTGGGGAACTCCTTGCCGATTTCGATCTGGGCGGAGATCAGGCGCGCGGGAGAGCCGTCCGGCGCGTTGATACCGACCAGCGTCGTGTTGGACGGCAGCAGGATCGACGAAGCCTTCTGGTCGTCCCAGCTCGTGAAGTCCTTGAACCCGTCGGTCTCGACGCGCATGTCGATGTTGCCGTACACGCGGATGATCTTCGGTTCGTTCTTGGCTTCGCGGATCGCATCGAAAATGCACTGCTTCGTGCCGCATGTGTAGACGCGGTTGTCGGCGGCCGAAGCGCCACCGGTCACCAACACCTGCTTGTGGTTGTCGACCGTGTTGTTGCCGCGGTAAAAGCTGTGCCAGCCATTGAGCGGAGCGACTTCGCGCTCGATCGTCAGGCAACCGCCGGTCGGGTCGGACGTTATGGTTGGATATACCGTCGGCGTACCCGGTGCCGGCGTTGCGGTGGGCACGTGACCGTCGGTATTGATCGGATCGCTGGCCGGCAGGTATGACCGCACGCCCATCTTGCTAAAGCCGCTCCAGTAGAGCGCCGCACTTGTGTCGGTCAGTGACTTGGCGTCGATGTAACCGGCAGGCACGGTGTAGTCGCGCGGTGCCGACGGCGCCGTGCAATTGCCTGCGACGGACGACGAACTGGACGACTGTGAGCTGCCCGAGGAATTCGCGCTGCTGGAAGAATCGGACGATCCTGCGCTTGAGCTGCTGGAGCCGTTCGAGCTGCTGACGCTGCTAGAGCCCTGGCCCTGCGAATCGGGCGAGCCGTCGCCCCCTCCCCCGCCGCACGCGGCGAGCACGATCGAGAAAAAGCTTGCAGCGCCGAGGCGCCACATGGTGTGGTCGGACATTTGTCTCCTCCTGGTTGCCAGTAGTGGGCAATGCTCATTGGCACGCCTCTATGTGTCCGGAGACGACGCCCTTGGAGGTCTCCGCGCGGCGCATGTTACTGGTCCCAATCGCCGCGAGGGCGACAAATATCATTCGACCAAAATCGACAATACCTAGGAGAAACCCTTATTAATCAACAAAAGTGAAATACGCCAATGCGTTACCGAACCTGCCCAATTGGGCAGGCACCCAGTATCCGACAGGCTCTGCGGCAGAGGCGTCAGAAAAACCTGTCGGGATGCGGCCCGATGCGGTGATTGCGATCGAGATCGTCGATGGCCGCGATGTCGTCGGCATCGAGCCGAAAATCGAAGACCCGGAAGTTCTCGCGGATGCGTTCCGGCGTCACCGATTTCGGAATGGCCACCTGACCGCATTCGAGATGCCAGCGGATGACGACCTGGGCCGGCGTGCGGCCATGCTTGCGGGCGACGCGGATGATGACGTCGTCATTCAACGCCTGTCCCTGCCCCAGTGGGCTCCAGGCCTCGGTCACGATGCCGAAGCGCGCGTGAAAGTGGCGCAACTCACGCTGCTGAAGGTACGGATGCAACTCGACCTGATTGACGGCCGGGGTGATCCCTGTGTCATCGAACAACCTTTGCAGATGCGCCGGCGTGAAGTTGGAAACGCCGATGGAACGCACGCGCCCTTCATTGCGTAGATGCGCGAGCGCGCGCCAGCTATCGACATAGCGCCCCCGCTGCGGCGCCGGCCAGTGGATGAGGAACAGATCCACATAGTCGAGCCCGAGCCGATCGAGACTCGCCGGCAAGGCGCGCATCGCCTCGTCATACCCCTGCGATTCGTTCCACAGCTTGGTGGTGACGAAAACCTCGTCGCGCGGTACACCCGCATCGCCCAATCCTTGCCCGACGCCCTCTTCGTTCTCGTAGATGGCGGCCGTGTCGATCGAACGGTAGCCACATTCAAGCGCCGTCCTGACCGCCTCGCGCGCCTGTGCGACGCTGGCCTGCCACACGCCGAGGCCAAGCTGCGGCATGAGGCGTCCGTCGTTCAACTGGATGGAAGGAGAAGTCGTCATGGATGCTCCAGGAATACTCGCGATGGGTCAGGCGCGCATGTCCAGCACGACGCGATAGCGCGCCTTGCCGTCGCGCAGATGCTGCATGGCGTCGTTGATTCGACTGACCGGGAAGTGCTCGACCTGCGGCACGATGCCGTGGTGTGCGCAGAAGGCCAGCATATCGGCCATCGTCGACGGCGAACCTGTCGGCGAACTGCCCATGCTCTTTTGCCCGCCCATCAGGGCGAATACCGAAACCGGAATCGGTTCGAGCACCGCCCCGACGATATGCAGGTGTCCCTTTGGCGCCAGCGCCGCGACATAGGCGCCCCAGTCCAGCGACTGGTTCGTCGTCACCAGCAGCATATCGAGCGTGCCGGCCACGCTGGCCAGCGCTGCGCTGTCGATGCTCGACACGACATGGTCGGCGCCCAAGGCCAACGCCTCGTCGCGCTTGGCCGCCGATGAAGTGAATGCCGTGACGTCGCACCCCCAGGCATGCAGAAAGCGGATGGCCATATGACCCAGCCCGCCGATGCCCACCACGCCCACGCGCTGGGTTGGCTTGACGTCGTAAATGACCAGCGGACTGAACACCGTGATGCCACCACAGAACAGCGGCCCGGCCTCGGCCGGGTCCAGCCCGTCGGGCAGCGGAATGGCCCACGCCCAATGGCAACGGATGCGGTCGGCGAAAGCGCCGTGGCGCCCGACGATGGTGGCCTCGACCCCATCACACAGATGATGCGCGCCGCTCATGCATGAATGGCAATGCATGCAACTGCCGCGGTTCCAGCCCACGCCCACCATCTGTCCCACGCTCAGGCCCTTGGCATGCGAGCCCAGCCGCACTACCCGCCCCACGCCTTCATGCCCGGGCACGAACGGGTACGTGGTCATGCCCCATTCGTTGTCGAGCATGGACAAGTCCGAGTGACAGATGCCGCAATAGTCGATTTCGATCTCGACGTCCTCGTCGCCCAGTTCGCCGGCATCGAACTGCAGCGGCTCCAAGGGCTGGTGAGGCCCGCTTGCCGCCCAGCCGTGAAATACGTTCACGCTTGCCATATGCATATCTCCCGTCGCCGTTCACTCATTGCACTGATCGTATGAACTCTAGTTGCCGTCCGCGGCGCAAGCCAGCCCCAACGAGCGACGGCATCGGCACGGAGCACGAGTTGGCAGGTTGTTCACAGTTTTTGTGAATGATCCTGTGGGTAACTCACGGGAAAACTCGGCAAGTCATTGATCGGCAATGCCCGGCCTGAAGCGCGCTCGAATTCAGCGATTTTTCTGATAAAACCCGTCTTTCCAAATTTCCGAACAGATCACAATGCCTGGCTGGCCGGAATTGTTTTGCACGAAATTGTGCACCGCGCCATGAGACCGATAACTCCCCGCTGTGATGCGGCTTTCCGAAGGACGGTTGCCGGCATCGCCTGACGGGGGTTACCCTAGCGTCCGCCCGCGCAAGCGGGGAGGACCGAAAATTCCAGGAGACGCATCTATGAAACTTTGCGCATTGAGCGCTGCGCTCGTGTCGGTCGGCATTCTCGCCGGCTGCTCGGGCATGGACGCATCCAAACCCGCCGGTGGCCTGACTGCCGAGCAGATCGCGAGGCAAGCGCTGCCCGCCAACGACGGCTGGGCGGCACAAGGCCCGGGCACTGACGGTGGTTCGAAGGCCAAGGCCGAGAACGTCTACACCGCGACCAATCGTGCTGAACTGGTCAAGGCGCTCAATGCCGGCGGCAATCCGAACGTGGCCAAGATCGTGTTCATCAAGGGCACGGTCAACCTGTCGGTGGATGACAACAACAAGGAACTGTTCGAAAAGGATTACGCCCCCGCCGGCTACGACTTCGAGCAGTACAAGAAGGACTACGCGCCCGCCAAGTGGAACGTCAAGCTCGAAAAGGGGCGTCCCGTGCGCGACCTGACGGGTCCGCAGGAAGAGCTGCGTGAGAAGGGCCAGAAGGCGCAGAAGGCGCGCATCCTGATCAACATCCCGTCCAATACGTCGATCATCGGCGTCGGCAGCGATGCCAAGATCGTCAAGGGCAACCTGTGGATCGGTGAAGGCACCGAGAACGTCATCATCCGCAACATCACGTTCCAGGACGCCTTCGACTACTTCCCGCAGTGGGATCCGGGCGATAGCTTCAAGATCGACAAGAGCTACGCCGGTTGCCAGGAAGCCTTCGTCGACGCCAAGACCGGCCCGCAGATGTGCCCGGGCGGCCGCTGGAACTCGGAATACGACCTCATCTCGGTCAACGGCGGCAAGCGTGTGTGGATCGACCACTGCACGTTCAACGACGGCGATCGTCCGGACAAGCTGTATCCGCCGGTCTTCCCGTACCCGCATAACCAGGTCGAACAGAAGGTCCAGCATCACGACGGCCTGGTCGACATCACCAACGGCGGCGACTTCGTCACCCTGTCGTACAACCTGTTCAAGGATCACGACAAGACGTCGCTGATCGGTGGCAGCGACAGCAACAAGCTCGACCCGGGCAAGCTGTCGACGACCTACCACCACAACTGGTTCGACAACAGTGGCCAGCGTCTGCCGCGCGTGCGCTTCGGCAAGGTCCACACCTACAACAACTACATCACCGGCGACTCGTCCGGCGCGCCCGATCCGAAGCTGACCGACGCGCAGAACCACGAGAAGGCCATCAAGGAACACGGCGACAACAACATCTTCCGTTCCGGTTTCGGCATCGGCAAGGATTCGCGTATCTACTCGGAGAACAACTACTTCGAGATCAAGAATAGCGATCCGATCTATGCCGTCGCCATCCAGGGCGGCACGGTGTTCTTCGATGACGGTTCGTGGTTCAACGGCAAGCCGGTCGACCTCGTCGCCGCGGCCAACAAGCCGAACCCCAAGAACCAGGTCAAGCCGGACGTAGGCTGGAAGCCGACGCTGTATGGCTCCAAGCCGATGCCGACCGACCAGGTCCCGGCTTACGTCAAGGCCAACGCGGGCGCGGGCAAGCTGTAATCGCCCACGCTGCGTGACCAAGAACGGCGCCTTCACCGGCGCCGTTTTTTTTGTCTCGCCGTCGCGAAAGAAAAGCGGCGAACTCCATGTGAAGTTCGCCGCGCGCATGTTGCGGAGCGCTCCGCCGGCGCGCGCATGGCGCACCGTCGATCCGCCCGCCCGACCCTTCTGCGCGAGGACACGCGCATGACGAGTCCTCGCCCCCGATCAATACGCCGTCACATCACTCGGGCTGACGTTGCAGTTGGCGGTGTTCCACTGCTCGCCGATCTTGCTCGATTCGCCGTTGTGGTCGGTGACGCCCTTGTAGGCCACGCACACCGACGGACTACCCGACTTGTAGCCCTTGATCTGCAGGCTGCGGATCGTGGCGACGTCGCCGTAGTTGGTGTTGATGCCCACTACCGAACCGGCCTTCTCGATCTTGACGTTGGTGATGTTCACCTTGCGCGGGCCGCCGTTGCCATCGCAATCACCGCAGGAACGGTACAGCTTGCCGATCGAACCCGTGGTGGTGAAGTTGCTGATGTTCATCGTCGAGCCGATGCCGTTGTGCTGGAACACCTTGTCGTCGGCGTTGGCCGCCGAGCCGCCAGTGATGTTCATCACCTTGCCCGAACCGCCTTCCATGGTGGCGGCGTCTTCGCACACGTCTTCCCACACCACGTTCTGCAACGTGCAGTTGCCCTTGCAGTGGATGCCGTCGGCTGCGTTGGCGTTGATGCGCACGTTCTTGATCGTGGCGCCGTCGGCCAGCGTGAATACCGGCTGCTGGCTTTCCGATTGGCCGTTGCAGGCCGTGCCCACCGTGATGCCGCCGCAGTCGACCGTGCCGCTGATCGTGCTGCCGGCCTTGCACGCCGACGAACCGCCGGTCGACGACGAACTGGACGACGACGAACTCGAGCTGCTCGAACTTGAGCTCGAACTCGACGAACCGCCCCCCGTTCCTGTACCGCCCGTGGCGCTGGTCGGAATCGAGCACTCCTTCACCGACTTGTCCGGATTGGGGTCCGAACCGAAGGTCGCCACCGAGCACGTAAACGTGCCGGACAGCGTCTTGTAGACAAACTTGTCGGCAGCGCCGAATGCCACGCTGACCGACCCGACCACGTAGCAGGTCTGACCGATCGAACAGATCGTCTTGTAGCCCGAAGGCCGGTTGGTGGCCGCCTGCGCGGCGGTGAACGCCAGCGCGACAAGCAAGCCGATGATGAATTTGCGAAACATGTATTCCCTCCTGGTGTCCTGAGAACAGCGCTTTGAGCCGGCCTATAGGAAACAACGTATGTGACCGGTCGTCCCCGGATGAGGACTTCTGCAATCTAGTCAGCCGGCATGCACTCGCAAGGCAGGAGGGTATGAAATGAGACTATTCGCATTGATACAAATTCTGTCGCCTATGCGAACCGCATTTTTTGCATGACACCATCGCTTCGACGACGCAATGCCGTCGAACGCCCGCGCTCATGTCGAACAATCTCGTGCGGGCGAGTCTCGATCGCGCGCGGACAGATAGCGCGCGCCGCTCGGAAAGTCTGGCAACTCCTGGGCGCCATGCCATCGCCATACCCGGCGACCGCCAACAGCCCCAACAGGTCCGTGCCGCATCGCACAATATGTGACCGGCACCATTTGGAAATGTGACCGGAACCATGCCAATTTGGTTACATTCATTTACAAAGCAGAAAGGGGAATTCGCAAAAATCGTCAGAATCCATCGAGTTCGCTCACGCCCGTGTCGGTTCTTTCAAACGGCCGCGCGTTTCTACACGGCGAGCATCGGAGCCACGCCAGGGGCGCTGCGCAGATGGCGTTGCAGGCGACAGCAAACGGGTCGAGGAAACGCCGCGCAGTACGTGGCGAACGCGCATTCGCCCCGCCCTGCATTCGCGCATGGCGACGTAGACACGCAAACGGCGCCCTCGGGCGCCGCGTCAGTTTACTGATCGTGGTGGAGCGACGGAACGCTCAGTCAGCGTCGTCGACGTCGAGCTCGTCGTCTGGATGTTCCAGCGTTTCGTCATCGTCGCCGACGAGTTCGTCCGGCGTAGACGGTTCGGGAGGCGGCTCCTCCTGTGACGAGGGATGCTGCAGTCGGAAAGATGTCTGGGCGTCCATGGCCTTGCCCTCCAGTGGTTGCATGTAGCCCCTGGTGGAGCAAACCCCGTGCCGCGCTCAGGGCAGCGCCTCCACGGGGCGCCCTGCGCTCAGATCGGACCGGTCCAGCAGATGCGACACAGCCGCCGTCGGCGTTGCGCTCGTTGGCACCTCCGCAGGCTGCAAAGGCGCCATATCGAGCGGCACGATGTGCCCGCCGCCGTTGTTGGTCTGGATGGGCACATCCGTGGCGATCGGCGCCGCTGGCGGATCATCGAACGCAGGCGGCGGCGGAGGCGCCGGCGCCGCATGCACGGCTCGCGGAAAGCGTGCCGACACATCGACCCATTCACGCCCCAGCGCCTGCGAGAAGAAATCCCCGACCAGCATGATGGCGTTGTGCCCACCCTGCCCCCAATAGCTGCTGCGCAGGGTCACGCGCGCATCGTTGAAGCCGACCCACGCCCCCACCACCAATTGAGGATGCATCAGGATGAACCAGCCGTCCGTGTTGTTCTGTGTGGTGCCGGTCTTGCCGGCGACATCGGCGGTGATACCGAAGCGCCCCCGGATGGCATAACCGGTGCCCTGCGTCACCACGCCGCGCATGATGTCGATGAGATCGACGGCAGCGTCGCGCGACATCGCCTGCGTCGGCGGCGGCGCACCAAAACGTACTACCTCCTGTCCGTTTCGATCGACGATGCGGCGGATGAGCATCGGCTGTTTGTACACGCCTTGCCTCGCAATGCTGGAATACGCACTCACCATTTCGAACAGGGTCACCGGACTGGTGCCCAGCGCAAGCGAAGGCACGACCGCCAGCGGACTGTGCTTCACCCCAAGGCCGCGCGCCAATCCCACGATGCTGGGCAGGCCCACCTGCTGCATCACGCGCGTGGTCACCGTGTTGCGCGAGCGGATGAGCGCATCGCGCAGCGTCATCACGCCCGGATTGGAGTGGCCGGCCATGTCGGTCGGGCGCCACCAGCGGCCGTCCGAGAGCCTCACCCATACCGGAGCGGCAT
>NZ_JBGVSA010000012.1:0-123503 GCF_041807905.1 Uliginosibacterium sp. sgz301328 | reverse complement strand
GGGGCCACCGGCGCACCCGTGTCCTCGTAGCTCACGCTCGTCGGCTCACTGATGTTGTTGGCCGCATCGGTGGCCGTCGCCGTCACGCTACCGTCAGTCTGCGGCACCGTGGTCGTCACGCTGTAGTTGCCGTCGGCATCGGCCGTGGTCGTGGCCGTGCTGTTGTCCGGATAGGTCACCGTTACGGTGCTCCCCGGCTCAGCCGTGCCCGACACCGTCAGACCACCGTCTTCGTTGGCCGTCACGTTCACCACCGGTGCTACCGGCGCGCCCGTATCGGTGTAGTCCAGTACCGCCGGCTCACTGATGTTGTTGGCCGCATCGGTGGCCGTGGCCGTCACCTCGCCACTGGTCTGCGGCACCGTGGTCGTCACGCTGTAGTTGCCATCCGCGTCGGCTGTCGTCGAAGCGGTGCTGCCATCCGGGTAGGTCACCGTCACCTTGCTGCCCGGCTCGACCGTGCCCGACACCGTCAGACCACCGTCTTCGTTGGCCGTCACGTTGACCACCGGGGCTACCGGCGCACCGGAGTCCGTGTAGCTCACTTCCGTCGGCTCACTGGTGTTGCCCGCCACGTCGGTGGCGGTCACATCCACTGTGCCCGTGGTCTGCGGCACATCGGTCGTCACGCTGTAGTTGCCGTCGGCATCGGCTGTCGTCGTGGCCGTGCTGCCATCCGGGTAGGTCACCGTCACCGTGCTGCCCGGCTCCGCCGTGCCCGACACCGTCAGGCCACCATCCTCATTGGCCGTCACATCCACTACGGGTGCCAAAGGCGCACCTGTGTCGGTATACGTCACATCCGTCGGTGCACTGGTGTTGCCCGCAGCGTCTGTCGCCGTTGCCTCAACCACGCCCGTGGTCTGCACCGTGTCCGAAGAGGTGGCGTAATTGCCCGAAGCATCCGCCGTCGTCGTGCTCGTCGTACCGTCGGGGTAGGTCACCGTTACGGTGCTACCCGGCTCAGCGGTACCTGATACCGTCACCGTCCCGTCCGGATTCGCCGTCACCTCCACCACGGGTGCCAGAGGGGCTCCCGTATCGGCGTAGCTCACTTCCGTCGGCTCACTGGTGTTGCCCGCCTCGTCGGTGACGGTCACTGTCACCTCGCCGCTGGTCTGCGGCACGTCGGTCGTCACGCTGTAGTTGCCATCGGCATCCGCCGTGGTCGTGGCCGTGCTGCCATCCGGATAGGTCACTGTCACCGTGCTGCCCGGCTCGGCCGTGCCCGAGACCGTCAGGCCACCGTCCTCGTTGGCCTCCACGTCCACGACCGGCGCCAGGGGGGCACCCGTGTCCGTGTAGTCCAGTACCGTCGGCTCGCTGGTGTTGCCCGCCTCGTCGGTGACGGTCACTGTCACCTCGCCGCTGGTCTGCGGCACGTCGGTCGTCACGCTGTAGTTGCCATCGGCATCGGCCGTGGTCGTGGCCGTGCTGCCATCCGGATAGGTCACTGTCACCGTGCTGCCCGGCTCGGCCGTACCGGAGACCGTGAGGCCGCCATTCTCGTTGGCCGTCACATCCACCACCGGGGCCACCGGCGCGCCGGTGTCGGTGTACGTCACGTTCGTCGGCTCGCTGGCGTTGCCGCTGGCATCGATCGAAATCGCTTCAACAACACCCGAAGTCTGCGGTGCATCGGACTGCGCCGTGTAGTTGCCCGACGCGTCTGCCACCACCGTGGCGGACGTACCGTCCGGGAACGAGACTGCAACGAGCGTACCTGGCGCGGCATGGCCCGATACGGTCAGCGTGCCGTCGGGATTGGCTGCAAGATTCACCGTCGGCGCACTAAGCTTGGTTGCCGCGGGAGCATCATCATCGTCGTCACTGAAAGCGAGCGCCGCGCCACCGGCCGCCGCTCCGGCCCCGCCCAGAATCAATGGCAGGAACGTGTTGTCCGACCCTTCATGCAGTAGCAGCGGCTCGATCGAATCGATCGGGGAGAACATGCCTTCGGAACTCGCGGCGCCGATACCGTCCGTGTCCACCAGCCAAAACGCATGGTTGTCGTCCTGCAGGACCAGGTCGCTTTTCAGATTTCCATCGTGCGCGAAGAACCCATGGATGACGATGACTTCGCCGGTGACGGTGGTCACGATCAGTGAATCGCCATCGCGTGCCAGCGACTTGACCTGATCGCGCCGCATCGGCAACTCCACCACCGACACCGACGTGAGATTGACATCCGTGCCATTCAGCGTCGTCTTCGCATGAGTCTTCTTGTCGACGATCGTAATCTGCTCAGCCATTTTCACTTGTCCTCTTACTGATTTCTATTGATCTTGTTTGCCGATCCACCCTCGGGCCCGGCGCATTTCAAACGGATTTCTTTCACGCTGACGACGACGTGAAGTCCGATCCCGCTGCTGCGGCACATCGAACTCCACGTCGCGCCAGTTCTTTCCATAGAAGGCTTTCGCCAACGAATTGCTCTCGGCTCTACCGCTCCCGCAACGCTTCCCTGCCTCGGTTCAATGGCTTGATCAAGTAATCAAGCACGGTCTTTCGACCGGTGTGGATATCAACGGTGGTGATCATCCCGGGCACAATCGGGAACACCTTGCCCCGCTTGTTCACCAGGTGATCCGCGTCCGTGCGGATATAGACCCGGTAGTAGTAAACATCGCGCTTCACCTCGTCCTGAATCGTGTCCGGAGAGATCATCGTCACCTTCCCGTGCAAGCCTCCATATATTGAATAGTCATATGCCGTCACCTTCACATTCGCGTCCTGCCCCGGATGAATGAACGCCACATCGCGCGGCGAAATGCGTGCCTCCACCAGGAGCTTGTCGTCGAGAGGAACGATCTCCATGAGCTTTCCATTCGGCGCGATGACGCCACCCAGCGTCGTCACGGGGATGTCCTTGACGACGCCTTTGACGGGCGATGTGAAAGTGAGTCGTGTGAGTGAATCCTGGCGGCCGCGCGTCACTGAGCGCTGTGCTTCCACCTCGGCGTTGGCCTTCGCGAGTTCTTCGCGCGCCTTGACGTAGTAGTTGCTGCGCGCGTCGTTGCGCTTGCTTTCCAGATCGGCCACCTGGCGTTTCAGGCGCAACACTTCCACCGGGCTCGCCGCGCCCTGGGCGACCAGGGGTTCGGTCAGCGAAAGCTCCCTGCGCACGAGCGAGAGGCCGTTTTCCAGGTCTCGGACGGTGGTCGCCAGCGCTTGGCGACGCTGGTCGTAGAGCCGGGTTTCACTCCGGACGAGATCCGCGTCCTTGGCAACGTCCGGCGGGAATTTGAGAGGCGTGCCGTTGACCTCTGCGGACAGGCGCGCGGCAGTCGCCTCAGCGGCATACAGCTTGGCCGCGCTCTCCTGCACGACCGCTTCGCTGCGCGTACGATCGAGTTGCGCGATCACCTGACCACGCTCGACGATGTCGCCTTCCTTGGCCAGCATCTCGACGAGGATGCCGCCCTCCTGGGACTGGATCACCTGCTCCTTGGAACTCGGAATGATCTTGCCTGTGCCCGTCGATACTTCATCGAGACTGAAGCACGCGGCCCACACGAGAAACGCTGCAATCAGGCACGCCACGATCCACACGACCGTCGATGCGCGCGGCAGCGGTGCTTCCGTCGGAGAGCCCAGAAACAGGGACGGAGCCGGCGAAGGCCCGCCCGCCGGATTGGGCGCTGCCGCGGTTCCGGACTTGGCTTTCTGGCCCACTGCGCCACGGGGTACCGTCACCACGGCAGCCGGCGTTGGCCGGGATGTCGCATCCGTCTCCGCGGAACGTCTTTCTGTTCCAGTATCAGTCATCGAGACAGTGCTCCAATTACTTTGTCTTTCGGCCCGTCCATGACGACCCGGCCGCCGTCCAGGACGATGATCCGGTCCACCAGCGCCAGGATCGACATCCGATGGGTGGCCACCACGAGCGTGCGCGGGCCCATCCACTTCTTCAGCGACTCGATGACGTGCTGCTCGCTGCCGTCGTCGAAGTTCGACGTAGGCTCGTCCAGCAACAGGATCTGCGGATCGCACAACAGCGTTCGGGTCAGGAGCAGCGCCTGGCGCTGTCCGCCGGAAAGACCCTGTCCCCCTTCCAGGATCACATCGTCCAGGCCGTTCGGACGGGCCTGCACGAATGACAATGCTCCGGTCATTTGCAACGCACCCAGCAACGTATCGTCGCTCGCCATCGGAGCACCCAGTATCAGGTTCTCCCGGATCGTTCCGAAGAACAGGTGCGCACTCTGGGAGAGCATGCCCATGTCCCGACGCACGTCGGCCGGATCGATGAGGCCCAACTCCGTTCCATCCAGCCTGATGCTGCCGGCATCCGGCACATGCAGTCCGGCCAGCATGTTCAGCAGCGTGCTCTTGCCCGCACCGATCCGCCCAAGCAGCGCGATCTTCTCGCCAGCCCTGATCTGCAGCTTCCGTACCTGCAATGCCGGACTCTTGTCATCGCGCCCATACTGGAAGCTCACGCCAGACAGCATGTAGTCGCCCTGTAGCGACGGACGGTGCAACAGGCGATCGTTCTCGGCCTGATCGACAGGCCGTTGCATGAGTTCATCCAGCCCCTTGCGGGCGACCTTTGCCTGCTGCCAGCGGCAGAAGACGCCGGACAACTGCGCCAGGGGCGCGATCATCCGCGACGCGAGAATGGATGTACCGACCAGCGCACCGGTCGTCATGTCGCCTTTCATCACCAGGAAGCTGCCGCAAAGAAGTACCAGTGCATAGACGATTCCCTGCACCTCCTGGGTCCACGAGAGCAGCGTGTTCACCAGGAAGCGCTGACGCATGCTGATGGCCGAGGACACCGCGTTGATCTGGTTCCATTGGTTCTGGAAACGCGGCTCGGCGCGCAGCAGTTTGATGTCCTCGATGCCCTGGACGGCCTCGACCAACAGCGCGTTGCGAAGCGCCGATTCGCGCATGCCTTCGTTGGAAAGGCGTGCAAGCGGCCGCTGCACGAGAATGCCCGGGATCACCAGCAGAGGCACTGCGAGCAACACCACCAGCACCAGTTCGCCGCCCACCAGCCACAACACCACGGTGAACAACAGGAAGAACGGGAGATCCGCCATCGCCCCCACCGTCGTGGAAGTCAGCAGTTCCCTCACTTGTTCGAGTTCGCGGATCTGGGCAATGAACGAGCCCGTCGACTTGGAGCGCGCGCCGTTGCGAATGCGCAGCGCGTGACCGAACACGACGTCGGTCATCTTCAGATCGGCACGCTTGCCCACTACGTCGGATACGTGCGCGCGCGCCAGGCGCAGCGCGAACTCGAACGCTATGGCCAGCATCACGCCGCTGAACAGAACCCAGAGTGTCGGCTCGGACTGCGCTGGAATGACGCGGTCGTAGATCTGGATCGAAAACACCATCCCGGCCAGCGCGAGCATGTTCGCGAACAGCGAAGCGAGCATCACGTCGCCATAGCGACGCCATTCCCTGAGTACGATCGACTTGAACCAGTCAGGCCGGTATGGCTTTACGTATTCGTCGACCCGCGCGTCGGGCACTGTCTGCTGCGGACGGAGGATGGCGACCCGCTTGGCCGTGCCACGGACCTCGTCGAGCGACAGTGCCGTTTCGAGGCCCTGCGCTCCACTCATCAGCACGCCGAACCGGCCTTTCCCATCGGCGCTCTTGACGACAAAGACCGCACCGTCTTCGCGCTCGACCACGACGGGCAATTGCCACGCTTCGAATTTCGTCTCGCGCGGATCGCATAGCCGCAGCGACAGCCCGGCCTGCCTGGCCAGGTGCACCAGCACCTGTTCGGCGGGGGCGTCGTGTTCCCACGCAAGCGCAACCCGCATGCGTTCTTCGAACGCGCCCAGGCCATAGTGGCGCGCGACGGCGACGATGGCGTCGAGCCAGTAGTCGTAGGGGGACGAAGTGCTCATGAGCGCGGCTCCATGCGCGCCACCGCGTCCGCGCTCAATCCGTAGAACTCTCCGCCAGTGCCCGTGGCAGCCACGTACCCGACGAGCGCAAGCCAGTAGTCGTGCCGGACGGCTTCCTCTTCGGACGCTGCCTGGTAGTACTCCTGCTCGGCATTCAGCAGGTCGAGAATCGAACGGGTCCCCAGCTTGTACTGCTCGCGATAGATGTCACGGGCTTCCGAAATACTCTTCTTGCGCGAGTCCATGGTGGGCATCCGCCCCTTGGCGCCCAGCGCCTGCTCGCGATAGCCACGCGCCAGATCGCTGCCGTTGAGACGCGCGACATCTACGCGCGAACGCGCAGCCTCCAGGCCGAACCCGGCGGCCCGCACTTGCGCATTCAACGCCCCACCCCGATACACCGGCCACGAGAGATTGACCATCAGCGACTGGTCCGTTCCATGCCGGGTGTAGGTCGACGCATTCACGCCGGTGAGGTTCTTGTTGAGCGCATAGTCCAGCGAGACGGTGGGCAGACGATTGGCCTCCGCGATGGAAAGCTCGTGCTGGGCCACGAGCGCCTCCGCCTGGGCGACGAGAACTGCCGGCATCAGGCTCGTATCGGGCATTTCCGCCAGTTGGACGCGCCCGGCCTGACCTTCGGGCAACGCCGCGATGTCTCCGTCGAACGGCCCTCCGAGCAACGTGCGCAGGCGCTGACGGGCCTGGTCATATTGGGCCTTGATCTGGATGTGGTTGGTCTCTGCGTTGAGCAGGCGGGTTTCTGCCTGTATCGGGTCCGAGCGCGTGCTGACCCCCGCATTCGCGCGCAGCCGAGACATTTCGTACACCTTCTTCACCGCCTCGACCTGTTGAGTGGCGATGCCAAGCAGTACCTGGTAGCGATGCGCGTTGATCACGGCCTCGGCCGTCTGCTGTTCGATCGATTGCACCTCGAGGAAGGTCGACGCCTGCTGACGCTTGACCTGGGCCTCCGCCTGGTCCACGACGCCCGCGGTCTTGCCGAAGTCGTAGAGCATCTGCGAGATCCTCAGCGACGCCGTGTTGCCCGAACCCGTCGATGTGTACTTGCCGTTACCCAGACCTGCGGTGATCTGCGGGTAGTACGCCGCGCGCGCCACGTCCACCAGTCCAGAGGCCTGTGCCGTTTGCGAAACCGCGTCCGCGATCGCCGGATGGCGCCCCACCGCAATCGACACCGCCGCATTCAAGGTGAGCGGCTCACTGGGGACCGGCGCCGCAATGGCATAGGCCGACTGATCAGGCGTCGACAATTCCCGCGAGAGTCCTTGCGGGGACATCGCGCGCTCCAGGGTGCGCAGTTCGAGCGCGGCCGTTTCGCTGTACTTGGAGGTCGGATTTCCAGGGCCATCCGATGTCGAAGTCGCGCGCGGCGCCTCCGCCATCTTCGCGGGTTTCTCCGCAGCAGCAGCCATCACGGCGAGCGGCGCGGCGCCAGCAGCCATGCAGAACAGCGCAAGCGCTGCCTTGCGCCACTTTTCCGCAGAACTCTCTTGCGCCATTGCCGGTGTGCCGGACCAAGTGCGAGAAGACTCATCCCGGACCACTTGATGTTGCCTGCCCATTCCCTACCTCACTGACTCACCGAAATGTGGCGTGAAATCCCCACGAATATTCGGAAATACAACCAAGAAATCACTACTTCTTGGCCGCGATACTACGAATCAGAGAGGCCAAACAATTGACCTTCGTCAGAGTGGTCTACGGTGTTTTCCAATGCCACGAACACTGCGAGAACATCGGACATCACACAGGCCTGCATCCGGTTAGCACCTAGGACGTATCCGATTTTTTTGCGCACAGAGCGGGGTATTTTGTGCGCAGGGTGGTCGACTCAAACGGGTGACATTGGCCCTTTTGGACGAATCCAATAGAGACGGATCACGCGGCAAAACCGCGTCGTTCGTGGCGCCGAGAGCACCCTGCCGACGAGACATCCAGGAACGGGAGAAGGCAGGAGAGAGGCCACCGCATAGACGCGCAACGACGTATCCCCGCGCAAGCGTCAACCATCGCTCCCGTTGAAGCGCGCTGACCACAGCAAGGCTCGCTGGAACGAGCCCGGCTCTGGCCCTGTCCCCCGCGCGATGAGAAATCGAAACATCGCCGACGCCTACTGGCGACAGGCGCAGAAGGGAGTCCAACCTGCATCACACATCGACACAGACATCGCCCCCGCCTGAGCACATGGAGCATGGCGGCTTGGTATCAGAGACGGATATCGGCCTCGCCAATCTCATGCGCCGTGGCAGAAGTAAGGCGCAAAGCCGGTGAGCTGCAGCCTTGAGCTTTTGGGTATAGCAACCGAGCCCGATGAGCTTCGTGCGCCGCGGTCTTGCGCAAGTTGGTCCATCGCGCCTGCCATGGTTCTGCGTTGTTCGGGCAGCGCAGCGACGATCAAGCGCATTCCAGCTCCGTGATGGTCACGGCGCCGGGCGCATTCCGCGAATTGTTACGTCGCGCTCGCCAGATGCGGGCAAGGTCGACATCAGCATTTTTTCCGATCTATCTGACCCACAAAGCGGATGTGTATTCACACAGAATCGGACCTTGTCGCAGCTATCTGCGCACACAGTCAAATCGCTGCAACGTACTGATTTTAGTCAAATTCCCGGCTCACCCCCTTCATAGCATCTAGCCCCTCGGATGGTGCGCCCCGGATCGCGCAGCAGAATTTTCTTACCCGGCAACTTTTTTGAAATTGTGAATTGAGGCTATTGGATGAGTAAGCAGTATCGAGTCATCTGCAACGGGTCTTCGGGTACGTGGGCGGCCGCCTCCGAGACTTCCAGCGCGCGCAGAAAACGGTCATCACTCATTGCGACTTCGGTTGCGCAGTCATCTGTCGTCGGCCCGGCAATGCTGACGTCATCGGCCCGTACCTGGTCACAGTCGCTGCGCCCGGCGACAGCCAGTGTTCATGAGTGCTCGGGCACCATCACCGAAGGCTTCGGCCATCGCGTCGGTGTGGTGATCGCCTGGTGATCAGGCATGCGATCACCTTCAGCAGATGGGGCGCCTGAAAAGTGCCCCATTTTTTTATCGAGAATTCGTCCCATTCTGCTTGCCACTTTCGTCAGAGGGGGTCTGCAGAACAGGGAAGGCGTACTGGTACCGCCATGCATGACAAGTCACTCTCCCAACTGCTCTCCGCGCTCGATGGACTCCCGTCCGTAGCCGTTGAGGCGATATCCGAAACAGCCGCGCACGAAACACAAGCGGCCTCCCTCGAAATCGCCCTCAAGGTCGAAGACGCCTCCCTGACCCTGAAGGTGTTCCGATGCCAGCACCTGTCTCCAGAGTACGCTCGCCAAGTGGCGGCGCGGCATTGCCCGGTTGACGAAGCCGAGCAGCCGAGTATGCAAACGTTCTTTCTGGCGCGAACCATACCTCCGCCCACAAAGCGATTGCTGGAGGCTTTGCGCGCCGGATACTACACATCGAAGGGCGAGTTCTTCTTTCCGGTTCCACAGGGCCATGCCTACATGCTGAGGCCCGTGCCGCAAGTCCATGAGCACTCCATGCGGCTGTTTGCAGGGCGACGAAGAGATCTCCTGCACACCTTGCTGTGCTATCACGTTGGCGCGAGTTTCCGCACGAAGGACATTGCGACGCAGGCGGGTGTCAGCAGGACAACCACCTCGGCAACATTGCACGAACTGGAGCGGCTCAGGCTGGCCGAACCGCAGGGCAGCAACTCCGCAGTGAAATGGCGCTTGCAGGCGCCAGGAAAACTCCTCGACCTGTGGTCCAGCCTGATCAGGCAGCCTCCGCGAAAAGTCCACGAATACGCGCTCCCGATACTGGACTATGGGATCAGGCTCCAGACTGTGGCCGCCATTTTCGACAAGCACCAGGTACGGTACGTCGTGTGTCACGAATCGGCTGCACAAACGTACCTGTCGTCCGGCGAGGAAGTCTCCGAGATTCGCGTCCGCGTCGCACCCGACGTGAACGTCTACAGGGCTCTTGCCGAGCTGGACGCCGCCTCAACGAAAAATGCGCAGCCGAACCTGCTTGTCGCTGAAGCGGAGTCCGACGGGATTCTTCAACACCGGCGGAGGGTGAACGGAATTTGGCTGACGAGCCCGGTCCAGACGTATATCGATCTGAGTCAGGGAGTGCCCCGGCACACAGAGTTGGCGGACGCCCTGCGCCGCGAACACATCGGGTGCTGAACCGCCTGCACCTAATGCAGGCAGATCACGACGCGCGCAGGACGTGTCCCCAGCGATGCGCCGAGAGTTGCCCCAGCGCGATGCCGCCGTCATTCGAAGGCACCTGTTGAGGCCAATAGGCGTCGAGGCCCTGCTCCCCCAGGAGTGCGATGCAGCGCGCAAGCAGGAGGCGGTTCTGGAAACACCCGCCGGCCAGGGCAACGCGCTGTACCTTGGCCCGCGAAGCAAACGCTGCCAGCGTCCGCGCAAGCGTCTCGTGAAAACGCGCGGCAATCCTGCCGATGTCGACGTTGTGGGCCAGATCGTCGAGCAGTGCGGCGATTGCTGGGCGCCAGTCGATTTCGCTGTCATCGAGTATCACGGGATAGGCACGATCCGGCGTGCCGCCACGCTCGGCCAAAAACTGCAGCTGCATGGCGGCGTCACCCTCGAAAGCGTTGGACTGACGCAAACCCAGCAGGCTGGCGACGGCATCGAACAGCCGCCCGACGCTGCTTGTCTGTGGCGAATTGAGACCGCGTTCGAGCATACGCTGCAGAACCGTCATCTCGTGTGCCGCAAACGCTGCCGCCACCTGAGCGCGGCCAAATGCAGCCACACCTTCAAGCGCGTACAGGCAACCGAGCGCGGCGCGACGCGGCTCTTGCGACGCCCGCTCTCCGCCCGGCAGTGGAAAGGGCCGAATGCCGCCGATGCGCGTGATGGCGCGCGCTTCAACGAGGAAAAACTCGCCGCCCCACAGGGCTCCATCCTCGCCAAGCCCGAGCCCGTCCCAGGCAACTCCCAGCAATGGCGCCGCAAGGCGATGTTCCGCGATCACAGCATGCACGTGCGCGTGGTGGTGCAATACGCGTGACAGCGGCAGGCCGGCGGCCAGCGCGAGCGTCTCGCCGAATCGGCTGCTCGCATAGTCGGGATGAGCATCAACGATGATGTGTCTGGCATCGCTCCCGCACAGCCGCAGAAGATCGCCGGCAGCCTGCTCATGCTGCAATCGCGTTGAGGCGTCGTCCAGGTCGCCATTGTGGGCACCGATCACCGCCACCGGCCCGAGCCCGATCGCGACGGTGTTCTTTTGATGCGCCCCGAGTGCGAGTACGCCGCCCTCGCCTTCGAATGGCAAGGTCAGTGGCACGAAGCCACGCGCGCGGCGCAAAAGCTGCGGCGCTCCGGCCACGATCTGCGCGAGCGAATCGTCGAGCCGCGCGGCAATGCGGCGGTCGTGCGTCAGCAGGCAATCCGCGATGCCGGCCAGATCAAGCAGCGCCTCGGCATCGTTGATCGCAATCGGCTGCCCCGAACGGTTTCCGCTCGTCGCCACCAACGGACCGCCAAAAGCATCGAGCAATCGCGAATGCAGCCCGCTCGTCGGCAACATCACACCGCATCGGGGCGAATCCGGCGCGACCGGCGGCGCGACAAAACCGGGCGCGCAATCGAGCAGCACGATGGGCCCCGACGGGCTCGCAAGCAAGGTGAGTTCTTCTGGCTTTATGGATTCGCTGCCCAGTGCGCCGAGGCCCGCGACCATCACGGCGAACGGCTTCTTCGGCCTGGCTTTTCTTTCGCGCAGCCGCTGCACGGCGGATTCGTTGCGGGCATCGACGAGCAATTGGAAGCCGCCAATGCCCTTGAGCCCGACGACGCCGCCCGTGCGCAAGACAGCAATCGCAGCGTCGAGAGCGGCATCTCCGTCTGCTTTCGCTTGACCGTCCATGCCGAGCAGGGTGAGTCGAGGACCGCAGCGCGGACATGTGATGGTCTGCGCGTGGAATCGACGATCGGCCGGATTTTCGTATTCGGCGAGACAGTCCGGACAAAGCGGAAAATCAGCGAGCGTCGTGCGATCGCGATCGAAAGGCAGCGCCTCCACGATCGAATGGCGCGGTCCGCACTCCGCACAACTGATGAATGGATAGCCGTAACGCCGATTTGCCGGATCGCGCATTTCAGCGATGCAGGCCGGGCACGTGACCGTGTCCGGCAAGAGTGTCGGGACGATGCTGTCGGCGACGAGGCTTTGGACAATCCTGAAACCTGCCTCATCGCGCAAAGGCACGGCCTCATGGTGCACGCGGTCTATTCGCGAAGGCAGCGGCTTGTCGGCGACGATCCGCGCAGAGAAGGTCTCCAGTGCCGTCGGATCGCCTTCGACCTCGATCACCACACCATTGGCACGGTTTGCCACCCAGCCGGACAATCCAAGGTCGTTCGCGAGCCGCGCGACGAACGGCCGAAAGCCTACGCCCTGGACCACGCCTTCGAGTTCGAAACGGAATCGGACAAACGCACGCAAGGACTCATCCCCCATAGCGCGGATCATACGTGACCCGGGCATCGCGACATGCGTGCATGCCGCTTCGAGCTGGCCACGGCCCGCTCGGGCCGAACGACTGTCGAACTGTCAGCGCCCTCGCCCACGTCGTCGTCAGTTGTGACGAAAAGTGCGGGATCGCTATCGGCACAAAACCGCAAACCCTTGTAAATGAGCGCGTCTCGCGACCTGCACGCGCATGGCATGGAATCTGCATTCGATGCGCAACAATCGGCTCGATGACGTATCGGCTGGCAATCTCGCCACCTGCTGGTCGCATCTCGACTGCCGATATACGGCCGACCCACAGATTAGCCTGGAGATCCAGATGAACATCCGCAAGCACCTATTGCTCGCTTTGACGCTGAGCCTGCCCGGCATCGCCCTGGCTCATACGGGGACCGACGGCGGCGCGCATCACCTGACGGGCCTGGTCGCTGGGGTCGTGCATCCCTTCACTGGCCTGGACCACCTGTCTGCGATGATCGCCGTCGGCATCTGGAGTGCCATGACTGCACGCCGCATCTGGGTAGCGCCGATCTCGTTTGCGGGCCTGTTGCTGGTCGGAGCCGTGGCGGGCATGGCAGGTGCAACGCTGCCGGCCGTCGAGCCGATGATTGCGGCTTCGCTGCTGGTGCTCGGCTTGCTCACGGCCATGCGTGTAAAGATGCCCACGGCCATGGCGGCCTCGCTTGTCGGGATGTTCGCCGTCTTTCATGGTCTGGCCCACGGCGCCGAATTGGGCATCACTGGGCAAGCCACGGCGACGCTGGCCGGCATGGTATTCAGCACCTTGCTGCTTCACTGCGTCGGCCTCGTCGCCGGCCGCATGCTCATGCGGACCCACGCATGGTGGAGTTGTGTCCTCGGTGGAGGCGTGGCGCTGCTGGGGACGAGTCTTCTCGTGGGGTCGATGTGAACGACCCCTGCCCCGTTCGCTGTCGATGTGCCGACGGCGAATGGCGGCATCAACAGATCCGCGGCAGTTGCTCTCCTGTCAGCCAGTCGACCATGCGGCGTCCGCCGAAGGCCGTTTCCATCTGAACGAAGCATCGCTCGTCGATCTGCGCGTAGCCGATGAGCGACGCATCGCGCCCGAGCGGGTGGGCGTGCATGGCGTCGAGCACGCGCGGAGCATCTTCCGGCGCGCACGCGGCAACGAGCTTGCCTTCATTGGCGACGTAGAGCGGGTCCAGTCCAAGCAGTTCGCATGACGCGGTGACTTCGGGGCGCACGGGTATTGCGCTTTCCCGCACATGGATTCCGCACCCCGCGGCCTGCGCGAATTCATTGAGCACGGCCGCCAGTCCGCCTCGCGTCGGGTCGCGCAATGCGCGCACGCCGGGAACGGCCGCTAGGATGGCGTCGACCAGTCCGTTCAACGCCGCGCTGTCGGAGCGCAGTTCGGATTCGAAGGACAGGCTCTCGCGTTGCGACATGATCGCCATACCGTGGTCACCGAGCGTACCGGAAACGATGATCGCGTCTCCCGGGCGGATGTTTGCCGGGTCCAGCGTCACGCCCGGCACGGCCACGCCGACGCCCGTCGTGTTGATGAATACGCCGTCGCACTTGCCGCGTTCGACCACCTTGGTATCGCCCGTGACAATGGCCACGCCGGCCGCACGGGCCGCCTCCGCCATCGACACGACAATGCGTTCGAGGTCCGCGAGCGGAAAGCCTTCTTCGAGGATGAAGGCCGCCGACAGCCACAGCGGACGCCCGCCAGCCACCGCGACGTCATTGACCGTGCCGTGCACGGCCAGACTGCCAATGTCGCCGCCCGGAAAGAACAACGGCGAGACGACGTGGCAATCCGTCGCCATGACGATCCGCCCCGCATCGGGCGGCAGCGACAGACATGCGCCATCGTTTTGCGCCCGAAGCCACGGGTTATCGAAATGGCGCAGGAAAAGCTGCTCGATGAGTTGTGCCATGGAACGGCCGCCAGCGCCGTGGCCGAGGTCGACCCGACCGTGACGCAAATCGAGAGCGCGCGAATGAGTTGCCATGGTCAGTTCGGTGAAGTGATTGCAGTCACAGCATGGCGACCGTAGGTGTAGTGCGCCGCGCAGGCGCCCTCTGAGGACACCATGCATGCGCCGATCGGGTGATCGGGCGTGCAGGCGGTGCCGAATACGCGGCAGTCGGCCGGGCGCTTGAGTCCTCGCAGGATGGAAGCGCATTCGCAGGCCTTCGGATCGGCGACGCTGCGATAGCCGACCGCAAAGCGCCGTTCAGCGTCGAAGTCGGCAAAGTCATCCGCGATGCGCAGTGCGCTGGCCGGGATCTCGCCCAGGCCGCGCCACTCGAAGGTCTCTCGAAGCGAAAATACCTTGGCCATCATCGCCTGCGCCTTGACGTTGCCGTCGCGTGTCACCGCACGCTGAAACTGGTTTTCGACGGCCACGCGGCCGTCATTGAGCTGGCGCACCAGCATCAATATGGACTGCATGACATCGAGCGGCTCGAAGCCGGAAATCGCCACGGGGCAGCCGGATTCGGAAACGAATTTCTCGTAGGGCCGGGAGCCGATCACCGTACTCACGTGGGCCGGCCCAATCAGCCCGTCCAACGCGGCGTCGCTCTCTGACTCCAGAATGTGCGACATCGCCGGAGGCGTGAGCACGTGGTTGCAGAACACGCTGAAATTGCGCACGCCCATTGCGGCGGCCTGCATGACGACCGCGGCCGTCATCGGCGTTGTCGTCTCGAAGCCGATGGCAAAGAAGACGACTTCGCGCGAGGGATTGTCCTGTGCGATGCGCAGCGCATCGGCGCACGAATAAACCATGCGCACATCGGCCCCGGCAGCACGGACGTGTTGCAGCGAGACGCCTTTCGACGCCGGCACGCGCAGCGTATCGGCGTACGAACAGAGGATCACGTTGTGCTCGCGCGCCAATGCAATGGCGGCATCGATTCGCCCGATCGGCAGCACGCACACGGGGCAGCCGGGGCCATGGATCAGTTGTACCGACGAAGGCAGCAGATCGGCGATGCCGTAGCGGGATATGGCATGCGTGTGCCCTCCGCAGAACTCCATCAGGCGATAGGTCCGCCCGGGTCTCGCCTCGGCCGTTATCGTCTGCGCCAGGCCGCGCGCCAGTGTGCCATCGCGAAATTCGTCGACGTATTTCATTGACGTGTTCTCAAGCCAGCGGCGGCGTCAGCAGCGATTCGTCTTCGCTCACGGCCGCCATGTCGGCCAGCGTGGCAAGCGTCTGCTCGGCTTCCTGCGGATCGATGCGCCCGATGGCGAAGCCGACGTGCACGATGACGTAATCGCCCACGCACACCCCATCGAGCAGCGACAGCGAAATCTCTTTCTTCACGCCGCCGAGTTCCACGCACGCGCGCTCGTCAGGCAGAAGTTCGATCACACGAGCGGGAATGGCCAGGCACATTTCGCGGTCCTCATCGATTCGATGCGTCTTCAGTCGCCGCTGCCTCATGGCGGCTCGCCGCGCATCCTGCCGCGAGCCACGCCAGCCACGCGTCGCAGCCTTCTCCGGTGCGGGTCGACAGTTTCAGCACGGGCAATCCCGGCCGCACCTTGCGCGCATGGGCGATTGCCGCCTCGGCATCGAAGTCGACGAATGGCAGCAGGTCGACCTTGCTCATGATCAGCAAGTCGGCGACACGGAACATGTCGGGGTATTTGAGCGGCTTGTCCTCGCCTTCGGTAACGGACAGGATGACCACCTTGTGCGCCTCGCCCAGATCGAAGGCAGCCGGGCAGACGAGATTGCCGACATTCTCGATGAACAGCAGACCGTCGCGCGGCAGAGCGTCGTCTTCGACCAGCCGCGCCACCGCGTTGCTCACCATGTGGGCGTCCAGGTGACATCCCTTGCCCGTATTGATCTGGACTGCCGGCGCGCCGGCCGCGCGAATGCGGTCGGCGTCGTTCTCCGTCTGCTGATCGCCTTCGATGACGGCAAGCGGCGTACGCGCTTGCCAGCGCCGGATGGTGTCGGCCAGCAGCGTGGTCTTGCCCGACCCGGGACTCGAGACGAAATTGAGCACGAACAGACCCCGCTCGGCGAAGACTGTGCGGTTGATGGCAGCCTGCGCATCGTTGTCGGCCAGCAGATCGCGCTCGATCCGCAATATCTGCTCGCCGGTCGTGTCGGGGGCATGTGCCGCCTGCAGGGGAACCACATTCCGCTTGCGCCGCGCGCCAGCGGCGTAGCTGATCGGCACGCCACCAATGACAGTCTGGCCGCCGCCGCAGCCGCAAGTGCTACACATTGCACAACTCCAATCATTCCCGCCCCGCGCCACTGGCAAGACCGGGCTCGTACAGCAAGGCCGGAACAGTTTCGTCAGCGGCTCGCGACGCTGATATCGAGGATCTGCATCTCATCCCCCGCTACGACTTCCAACTCGAATCCACCGCAGTGCGGACAGGCATTTCCAACCCGCGACAACTCGACGGCTTGCTTGCAAGTTGCACACCATGCCTCGCCGGCGATGCGTTCCGCAACAATCTCGGCGCCTTCGGCCAGCGTTTCGCGCGCGACGAGGCCGCAGCAATAGATGAGCGTATCAGCGTCGACATGCGCCAGCGCGCCGATGCCAAGGCGAACGCGCGTGATGCAGCGCGCCCCCGCGCGGCGGGCCACTTCTTCGGCCATGGCGATGGCACGCTCCGCCAATGTCAGTTCATGCATTTCCTTGATCCAGCAATTTGACCGTCCCGGCGGCTGACGAGCGTCGTCAAAAGTGTCGAAAAGCTGTCGTTCGACACTCGGCGGCACATCGCTCTCCGCCGGATTCCATCGCGATCGAGCAGCCGCACCGCAGCCAAGCAAGTGTAGTTCCAGCGCATCGGGACAGGGACGACAACTGGCATGCCTTATGCGTCACACATGCAATTGAAAGGACGGAGGCACAACCGTCCAGCGCGCCTATGGCACGTTCCAAATGAGGAGCTCGTCAAATGAACCGGTTTGTCATCACCGAACCTAGCAAATGTATCGGCTGCCGCACCTGCGAAGTCGCTTGTGCGATGGCACATCCCCTCGATGAAGACACTGCGCTGACCCCCCAGAATTTTTCGCCGCGCCTGACGGTCCAGCGCATCGGCTCGATCACGACGGCAGTCATGTGCCGCCAGTGCGACGACGCACCCTGCGCCAAGGCGTGCCCCGTGAATGCAATCGTCTTCGCCCACGACAGCGTGCAGGTCGTGCAGTCACGCTGCATCGGCTGCAAGAGCTGTGTCGTGGCCTGCCCTTACGGCGCCATGAACGTCGTCAACGTGACGGCTCCTGCTCAGCCGCAAACATTCTTTGCCTCGCGCCGCGCGAAGTCGGAGGCTCAAAAGTGCGATCTGTGCATTGACCGGGCCGATGGGCAGGCATGCATCACGGCCTGTCCGACCAACGCCATCCGGCTGGTTGACCAATCCGTCATGACTGCCACTTTGCAGCGCCGCCGCGAACTGGCCGCTCAGAGCCTGGACAGCAAAACTCAATTTTGAGCCTCGGCGACTTCTCGATTTGAAAGGGTTTGTGACATGAAAAAAGTCATCACGGTCTGCCCCTACTGTGGTTCAGGCTGCAAGATCAACCTCCTGGTGAAGGACAACAAGGTCGTCGGAGCCGAAGGCGCAAACGGGGTGACCAATGAGGGGGCGCTGTGCCTGAAGGGCTACTACGGGTGGGACTTCCTCAACGACACCAAACTGCTCACGCCGCGCCTGCGGCAGCCGCTACTGCGTCGGCAGCGCGGCGCTGAATTCGAAGCCGTGTCGTGGGATGAGGCGATCAGCTTCGCAGCCGGGCGTCTGAAGGAAATCAAGGCCAAATACGGCCCCGATTCGATCATGGTGACCGGCTCTTCGCGCGGCACCGGCAATGAATCGAACTACATCGCGCAGAAATTCGCCCGGGCAGTCATCGGCACCAACAACATCGATTGCTGCGCGCGCGTCTGCCACGGCCCTTCGGTGGCCGGGCTGATGGTGACGCTCGGCAACGGCGCCATGAGCAACTCGATTCCCGAAATCGAGGACACGAAGTGCATCCTGGTATTCGGATACAACGCGGCGGACTCGCACCCCATCGTGGCGAACCGCATCATCAAGGCCAAGGAAAAAGGCGCCAAGATCATCGTGTGCGATCCGCGCTACATCGAAACCGCGCGGTTGGCCGATCTGTATCTGCCGCTGAAGAACGGCTCCAACATGGCGCTGGTCAACGCCTTCGCCAACGTGCTGATCAACGAGAACCTCTACAAGCCGGATTTCGTCGCGAATTACGCCGAAGGCTTCGAGGAATACAAGGCCGCGGTCGCCAAGTACACGCCGGAGTACGTCGCCGACATCACAGGGCTGGACCCGGACCTCATCCGCGAAGCCATGCGCATGTACGCTGCCGCGCCGACGGCCACGATCCTGTGGGGAATGGGTGTGACGCAATGGGGGCAGGCTGTCGATGTGGTCAAGGGCCTGTCGAGCCTGGCAACCGTGACGGGCAACCTGGGGCGTCCCAATGTTGGCGTTGGCCCGGTGCGTGGCCAGAACAACGTTCAGGGCGCGTGCGACATGGGGGCCTTGCCCAACACCCTGCCCGGTTACTACCCGGTCAGCGACGCACAGGCGCGCGACAGGTTCGCCAAGGCCTGGGGCATCGCCGCCCTGCCGGCCGAGAACGGCATCGGCATCACTGAAGTGCCGCACAAGATCCACGAAGGCAGGCTCAAGGCTTACTACATATTTGGCGAAGACCCGCTGCAAACGGACCCGGACGTCAATGCACTGCGCGCGGAACTTGAAAAGCTCGAGCTGATCATCGTGCAGGACATCTTCATGACCAAGACGGCCATGATCGCCGATGTCATTTTCCCGGCCACGTCGTGGGGCGAACACGAGAATGTCTTCTCCAGCGCCGACCGCGGATTCCAGCGGTGCTACAAGGCGGTGGAAGCACAGGGCGACGTCAAGGATGACTGGGAGATCCACAGTCTGATGGCGACAGCCATGGGCTATCCGATGAAGTACAACAACGCGCAGGAAATCTGGGACGAACTGCGTGGTCTGTGCCATCTGTACACCGGCGCCACCTACGAGAAGATGGCCGACCTGGGCTATGTCCAGTGGCCCTGCCCGACCGAAGATCATCCGGGCACACCCTGGCTCTACAAGGGCTTCACCTTCGACACGCCCAGCGGCAAGGCCCGACTGTTCGGCACAGAGTGGCGCCCGCCCCTGGAGAAGGTAGACGCCGATTACCCCTTGGGGCTGTGCACGGTGCGTGAAGTGGGCCACTACTCGTGCCGCTCGATGACGGGGAACTGCTCGGCACTGCAGACCCTGGCCGACGAACCGGGCTTCGTGCAGATTCACCCGGACGACGCCAGGACGTACGGCATCAAGGACCAGTCGCTCGTCTGGATATCGTCGCGCCGGGGCAAGGTCATCACGCGCGCCAACATCAACGAGCGCGTTAACAAGGGTGCGGTCTACATGACTTACCAATGGTGGATCGGCGCATGCAACGCGCTGACTGCCGACCATCTCGACCCGATCTCGAAGACGCCCGAATACAAGTTCAGCGCGGTCAAGGTTGAACCTATCGCTGACCAGAACTGGGCCGAGAATCACGTCAAGCAGACTTACGGCAAGATGAAGGCCGACATGCGCAAGGCCGCGCTGGCCTGAGTGCCATCTGGCATCGCGGCCCCGTGAGGGGCCGCGTTCCCGTCACATGATTGCGTCAGACCCTTCGAACGAACAGGCGACCACCCAGCAACTGAGTGTGTCGCGCCACCACTCCGGCGAGGTCACGACTTGCCGTGACGTCGTTGCGGAAGAGTTCCCGGTAGCGCTCGTATTCAACGGCATTTCGCATGCCGTGATGATGGCAACGCCGCAGGACCTCGAAACGTTCGCCGAGGGCTTTGCATTGTCGGAGGGTATCGTCACGCATCGACGGGAAATCCTCGACATGGAGGTCAACTGGCTGACGGATGGTGTCGAGATTCAACTCACCGTGACGCAGCGAGCCTTTCTCGGTCTGAAGGAGCACCGGCGGACGCTCGCCGGCCGTACGGGATGCGGCGTGTGCGGCACGGAAAGCCTGTCGCTGCTGGACCTTCACCCAGAGCGCGTGCGTACTGCTTCAGCGGTGACGGTGGACGAAGCCCTGATCCAGCGCATTCTCGATGCGCTGCCGGCCCATCAGCCCCTGATGGGCGCAACCGGATGCACCCATGCGGCCGCCTGGTGCAATTCGCAAGGCGAGGTCGTCCGCGCCTTCGAGGACATCGGCCGTCACAACGCGCTGGACAAACTCATCGGCTGGATTGCGCGCCACGACGTGGACACCACGGCCGGTGTCGTCTTCCTCACCAGCCGCGCAAGCTATGAGCTGGTACGGAAAGCGGCTCGCGTCGGCCTTCCGGTGCTGGCGACAGCCTCCGCCCCCACTGCATTGGCAATACGCATCGCGCACGAAGCGGGCGTTCGCCTGTTCAGTTTCTGCCGCACCAACGGATTCGTCGCTTACTGAGGTCGGCAAGCGCGCTCAGCGTGCTTCGTCCAGAGCAAGCGCGGCGTTGACCGAGATTCCGAAGCGATGCATGCGGGACAGCAGTGTCGTGCGTTTGAGTCCAAGCAGCACCGCGGCGCCGCGTGGACCGGCGACGATGCCGCGCGTCTCGCGCAGCGCGGAAATGATGCGCTCGCGCTCTGACTGAGCGGCTTCTCCGTCACGCAGGGGCGCCGAACGGACCGGGATCAACGGCCGATTATCAAAGGCGCCCCGTTTCGGCATGTCTTCGTGACGCACGGTCGTCAATGACACATCGAGGGTGCTGCCGCGCGTGAGAATGACTGCGCGTTCGATGACGTTCTCGAGCTCGCGCACGTTGCCGGGCCAGGAATGCTCCATGAGACGATCGATTGCCGTCGTCTTGATCTGGTCGATGGCCCGATTCATTCGTCGCGCGCTGCGACGCATGAAGAAATTGGCCAGAAGCGGGATATCGTCCGGCCGCTCGCGCAACGGCGGCACAGTGATCGGAAAAACGTTAAGACGGTAGTACAGGTCGTTGCGATATTCGCCCGCGTTCACCATGTTGTGCAGATCGCGGCAGGTGGCGGCAATGACACGCACATCGACCGGAATGACGGCGCTGCCGCCCACCCGCTCGATTTCGCGCTCCTGCAGGACGCGCAGCAACTTGGGCTGCAGGTCGAGCGGCAGGTCCCCTACTTCATCGAGGAACAGTGTGCCTTGGCTGGCCGTCTCGAAACGACCGATGTGGCGCGCGGCCGCGCCCGTGAAGGCGCCTTTCTCGTGGCCGAACAGATCGCTCTCCAGCAGGCCCGCGGGAATCGCGGCGCAACTGACTGTCACCATGCGTTGTTCGCGCCGCCGGCTGAGTCGGTGGATGGCGCGCGCGATGAGTTCCTTGCCGGTACCCGTCTCTCCCAGGATCAGTACGGAACAGTCGCTGTCGGCGACCATCTCCACTTGCTCGAGCACGCAGGCCATGGCGGGGCTTGTCGCGATGATCTCGTCCGAGCCCTGATAGTTGCGGATGTCCTGCTCGAGCAGGAAGTTCTCGCTGGCGAGTCTGTCGCGAAGTCGCGAGATCTCCTGGTACGCCAATGCGTTGCCAAGCCCCAGCGCGATCCGCGCCCCCACCTGCTGCAACAAGGGCATCTCGTCGCGCAGCAGCGCGGACATGCGGCTGAATGCCAGATTCAGCACGCCGATGACCTTGTGCCCCGACAGCAAGGGCAACGCGCAGGCCATCACGAAGCCTTCGTTGAGCAAACGAGCGACGCACGGATTGTTGGCAAGAAGCTGGCGGAGCGTACGTTCGTCGCCAACCCAGGCCTTGCCACTTTGCAGGGCGCGCCACCCCAGCGAATCGACGGGAGCGATGTCGCGGCATTCGACGCGCATGTCGCTCCTCGGCCCGAACCGCACCTCGTACGAATGAAATACGGCCCCGTCCATGTCCGGCAGATCCAGGCCGACGTAGTCGATACCGAAGGAACTGCGCATCGCTTCCGCCACGTTGCGCACCATATCCTGGACATCGAGCGTCGACAGAACGGAATTGGTGATGTCCACCAGCACCTGCAAGCTGCGTCGCTCCTGCTGCGCCTGTTCTTCACACTCGAAGTCCGCCTGCCTTTGCTCGATCCGCACCAGCGCGTTGGCAACCAGCCCGGCGACCTGGCTCAGGAAGGTAACGTCGACGTCGCCGATGCCCGCTTCCCCCAGGATGTACTCAATCCCGCCCAGGCAGATGTCCGCCTGCAGCGGGCATGTCACGTAATGCCCCAGCCGCCGGTACGGTGCCAGCGCGACAGACGAAGGGAAGTCGGCACGTAGAACGCTGCCGTCGCATTGGTAGGGAGAGGCCGCGTGGCGAGTACGAAGGAGATTGCCCGCAGGCAAGGAGGATACGTCTGTCCAGCATTCCAGTTGCCCGGAATCGGCGAGGAAATAGACACCCTCCGCCAACTGCGCTGTGCCCGCCAACACAATATTCACGCGGCACGCCAAATGTCTTTCGAGCGCGCTCAGCAAGGACTTGATATCACGCGGCTCTCCGAGCGCATGAGCCAAGAGTAAGGGAGCTGACTTAGCGGAAGAGAAATGGCTGGCGACCATACCTCTATGCTATCGCTGCTGCGTCGGAAGATTAGACGGTCATGTAGAGACTTTGCGCTGCCACAAACACATCTGGCAAGTCATTACAGTTCTACGACAACTCCGGATCGCCCAGGCGATCGAACGTGGCGGGGTCCCGCCCGGAGACCAACTGCCGGTGCAGTGCCGTCACCGCCTCGCTGACAGCCGTGCACATCGGAAAACCGAACGCGACCAGATCGGGCTGGATGCCCAGGAACAGCACTTCGCCCGCGCTTTCGCGCAAACGCTGCATGAGAAAGCTGAGCGGCAGGTCGTGCGTTGTCATGATGAACATTTCGCTGATCGCCGCCTCGTCGATCAGGCGCATCTGTCCGGGCGACAGCCCCATATCCGCCGCATCGACGATCAGCACGCGTTCGGGCGCCACCGCGGAAATCTCGTGCGCCGCGTTTTCCGGCGCCGATCCGCCATCGATCACCTGCCAACCCGGCGCGGGCTGTCCGGTCAGCAGTGCAGCCAGCATCGGCCCGGCGCCGTCGTCGCCCATCATGCTGTTGCCGACGGTGAGAATGATGTTGGAGTTCATTCGTGGAGCGTGTTCAAAGTCTGTCGCGAGAGGCCGTCAGCGGGGTGAAGAGCAGCGCACAACCGGAGTTTATGTTGATAAATGAGGATGTTGAGCAGCGCATGAGCCCCGATCGCAGCCTCGCAGCAAGATTTTGAACATGCTCTTAGCGGCGACGACCAATCAAATAGATGGCGGGCTCGGCCTCGATTGCGCGCAAAGCCTGCAGGAGTGTCTCCGCCCACTGGGACACCTGCTCCGAGAAGGCCGCATGTTCGGCCAGGGCCGGCGCGAGCATGGAAACGTGGCTGGCGTCGATGTTGATTTCGCCAAAACTCAGCAGGCCCGACAACTTGCTGCGCGCAGGGCCTTCCGGCCAGCTCTCGAGCCATGCGGCGAATTCGCGCAGCGGACAATCCAGGATCGGGCGCAGGCAATCGATGACGCCAACGTGATGCCCGATGGCGAGCGAGTAGTAGACGACCTGCCCGGCCTCAGCCGATGCGGCCTCTTTCTCGTCGAGGAATTTCTGTCCAAGCTGGTAGAAGACCACCTTGGATTCAACGCCACGGCTCACGGCTTCGTACCTTGGCCGCTCGCCGAGCATAGCGTCAGGAAAGACGCGAATATTTCGGATCGGCGCGGGTCGTCTCTTTCTGCAAGGTGGCGACTGACGGCGGCTTCGAACTCGCCAGCGGACGTCGCTTGAGCGACCAGCCCGAGAAAATCGTCGGCAAGCTGGCCGCCGTGCCGATAGCCTGCCATGCGCCGGGCCTCGCGCTCGATCTGCACGCGAAGATCATGCGGAATGCCCGGATGAGCCAGTGCGGCGCGATCGCCGTCGGCTTCGTTGTCGTGACGCGCCTTGAGCTTCTGGTCGAGCAGTCCCAACGCCACCGCAAAACCATAGATCGTGGCGGCCGGAGTCGGAGGACAGCCGGGGATGAATACGTCCACCGGTACCACCTTGTCGGTCCCGCCCCATACGCAGTAGAGGTCGTGGAAGATACCGCCGCTACACCCGCAGGCGCCGTACGACACAACGATCTTCGGATCGGGCGCGGCGTGGTAGGCGCGCAGCGCCGGCATGCGCATCATGCGTGTGACCGCCCCGGTAAAGAGCAGGATGTCGGCGTGACGCGGCGAAGCCACCACCTTGATGCCGAAGCGCTCGGCATCGAACACCGGCGTGATGGCGGAAAAAATCTCGATCTCGCAGCCATTGCAGCCCCCGCAATCGACGCGATACACGTAGGCGGAACGCTGGATATCGCCGAGAAGGGTTTTCTTTAGCGCCTGCGCGCTCTCCGATACGCTCAGGGGCTGCGGCATGCCGTTTGCATCGCGTGGAGCAAAGGCCAGGGGCGTGTCGACGGGCTTGTTCATGTCAGGCGGCTCCCTTCACGACGTAGCGGCGAGCATCGGTGGCGTCCAGCGTGTGCAATCTCTTGCAGTCCGGGCAGGTTTCAAAACGGGCACGCAGCGATTCCAGGTCGCTCTCCGGCACGCCCTGCTGCACGGTCAGCGCCAACGCGTATTCAACTTCCTTGGTGGGCGCGAAAGGCGTGTCGCATTGCCGACACCGCATCAGCGTGAAAGTCGCCTGCTGCAACAGGTCGGCCTTGCTGCCCACCGCCAGCTCGAATTCGGGCGACAGTTCTATGGCGCCGGTCGGGCACACCTCTTCGCAGCGTCCGCAGAAGATGCAGCGCCCCAGGTTCAGGGACCAGGTGCGCGTGCACGCATCGGCGTCGGTCTTTACCGTCAGCGCGTTGGGCGGGCAAGCCAGCACGCAGGCCGCACAGGCAATGCACTGCTGCGACGTGTATTCGGGTTTGCCACGAAAACCGGGCGACACCGGCATCGGAGCAAACGGGTACTTCTCCGTGGCCTCTCCTGCGCGGGCGATGATCTTGAGCAGCTTGAACATGTCCTCGTCCCTTACTTCAGCGGCGAATTCTTGCGCTCACGGCCGTAACGCTCGATTTCCTTGTACGGCACCGTGGTGGACTTCTGCTTTTTCACATCAACCAGCGTGACGCGATCGGTGCAGGAGTAACAGGGGTCGATGCTGGCGACGATGAGCGGCGCATCCGAAACGGTGTTGCCCCTCAGCATGTGGCGCAGCGGCGGCCAATTGGCGTAGGTCGGCGCCCGGCAGCGCCAGCGGTACAGTTTCTGGTTGTCGCCGATCATGCTCCAGTGGATGTCTTCGCCACGCGGCGCTTCGGCAAAGCCGAGCGCAAAAGCGTGCGGCTTGTAGGCGAATCCTTCAACCAGGATCGGTCCTTCCGGCATGTTGTCGAGCGCGTACTCGATCATCGCCAGCGAATCGTAGAACTCGCGCACGCGGATGAGCACGCGTCCGAGCACGTCGCAGCTCTGCTCGGTGTGAACGCTCATCGGCAGCGAGCCGTACGCGGCGTAATCGTGATCGGCGCGAATGTCCCGCACGAAACCGCTGGCGCGCACGAGCGGGCCGACCGGGCTGTAGTCGCGCGCCACTTGCGGGTCGAGGCGACCGACACCTTGCGTGCGCTGCTTGAGGTTGGGCGTCTGCAGCAGCATGTCGACGAGCGGCGTGATTTCCGCGCGCAACTCGCCGATGACTTTCAGCGTCTTGGTGCGTTCGTCCTTGAGGATGTCGCGACGTACGCCGCCAATCAGGTTCATGCCGTAGGTCTTGCGCGCCCCCGTGAGCATTTCGGCCAGAGTCATGGCCTTTTCGCGCACGCGGAAGAACTGCATGAAGCCGGTATCGAAACCGGTGAAGTGACACGCCAGCCCGAGGTTCAGCAGGTGGCTGTGCAGGCGCTCGACTTCGAGGAAGATCGAGCGGATGAACTTTGCACGTGCCGGTACTTCGAGCCCGAGTGCGTTTTCCACCGAAGTGGCGTACGCCACGCTATGCGTGAAGCCGCAGATGCCGCACACACGATCGGCCAGGAAAGTGACCTGATCGTAATCCATGCGCGTTTCGGCGAGCTTTTCCATGCCGCGATGCACATAGAACAGGCGGTAGTCGGCATCGACGATGTCTTCGCCGTCGACGAACAGACGAAAATGCCCCGGCTCGTCGGATGTGATGTGCAGCGGTCCGAGCGGCACCACGCGACTTTCGCCGCCATCATTCACGAAGGTGTACGTCTCCGTGTCGGTGGTGGGCGTCGGCCGCTGGTCATAACCCATCGTGTCCTTGCGCAGCGGATAGAGCCCATCGGGCCAGTCGTCCGGCAGCACGAGCCGGCGCTCGTCCGGCAAGCCCACGGGAGTCAGCCCGTACATGTCGCGCACTTCGCGCTCGCCCCACACGGCCGCGGGGACTTTCGGCGTGACCGAGGGGTATTCCTGGGCCACGGCGTCCACCAAGGTGCGGACGACGACCCAGCTCTTTACCGCCCCCTCCATCGAAAGCACGTAGTAGACCGCGAAATGGCCGTTGAGCGTACGTTCGTCATTGCCGAACAATACGGAGAGCCAGCCGCCCTGATCGTAGTAGAGCCAGGCCACGACATCCGGCAGCGAATCGGGCGTGACCGTCACGGTCACCTGGTCGGCGGTCTGCCAGGCCTCCTCCAGCACGGCAGAAGGAAACCGCTCGCGCAGTCCGGCGACGTAGTTGCGACCGGTTCGGGTGTGTTCTGCCACGGACATATTCATTGTCTCCCTGCCAGCGCCGTCGTCGGCGCAGGCGGTATTGCGTTTTGTTCCACTGCTGCCTGATGAGCCTGTGCGACGCGAGCCTCATGCGCGGCCGCGCCCGACAACACGATCTGCGTAGCGTTATCGACCAGGCTGACCAGCCCCGTCGGCGCACGTACCCCCATGACAACCATGAGCACGAGCAGGATTGCCATGGGCAGCAGCGTGAGCACCCCCGTCTCGGCCTTCGGCACGGCTTCCGGCGCTGGCCCGAACAGCATGCCGGCAGCCATCCGCACGAGCCCTGCGAGCACGACGGTCAGCAGCAGCAATGTCACAACCATGAGCCATGTGTGATTTGCGTGAATGCCCGCCGTGACGATCATGAACTCGCTGACGAACACATTGAACGGTGGCACCCCCGCCAGCGCCAGGGCACCGGCGCCCAGCAGGACGGCGGTCAGCGGCGCGACGCGCAAGAGACCTTTGACCGCATCGAGATCCGGCGTGCCGTAGCGCAGCAGCACATTGCCCGAGCCGCAGAACAGCAAGGCCTTGGCAAGGCTGTGATTGATGGTGTGCAGCAGCGCGGCGAAGACGCCTAACGGGCCGCCGATGCCGAAGGCCAGCGCGATCAGGCCCATGTTCTCGACACTGGAATACGCCAGCAGTCGTTTCATGTTGCGCTGGACGATGATGAAGAACGCCGCCACCGCAATCGACAGCAGGCCGAAGACGATCATCAGGGTCTGCGGGAAAGCCGGTCCGATGCTCGCCGCGGCGAGCATGTAGAAACGCACGACCACCAGCAACGCACAGTTGAGCAGGACGGCCGACAGCAGCGCGCTCGTGGGACTGGGGGCTTCGGAGTGAGCGTCGGGCAGCCACGCATGCATCGGGAAGAATCCCGCCTTGGTGCCGAAGCCGATCAGCACGAACACAAAGGCGAGCTTGACCAGCGTCGGGTCGAGCACATCGGCATGCGCCAGCAAGTGCGTCCAGAAAGCCGCGTCAGCGGTGTGCGGCAGGACGCCGGCGCCGTTGGAATACACCAGCACGACCCCGTAGAGGCCGAAAGCGACGCCTACGGTACAGATGACGATGTACTTCCACGCGGCCTCAAGAGAGGAGCGCTGTCCATAGAACCCCACAAGGAACGTGGAAGCAAGCGTCGTGGCTTCAATCGCCACCCACATCGCAATGATGTTATTGGCAGTCGCGGCCAACAGCATCGTGAAGATGAACAGGTTGAATATGCCGTAGTAGTTGCAGAGCTGCCCGGCGTCGACCTCGGAGCTGGCCAGTTCGTGGTTCATGTAACCGATCGAGTACAGCCCGGTCAGGAAACCGATCACCCCGATCAGCCCGACGAATATCGCCCCCAGGCTGTCGACGCGCACCCAACTGCCGAATGCCGCGACTTCGCCAGCGGCCGCCACTTCGATCACCACGACGATTGTCAGCGCCAGCAGGGCCGTGATCCCGATGGCATGCAGGGCGCGGGCCACCACGTGGGCAGCAGACCCGAACAGGCGCGACGCCAGGCATAGCACCGACGTCGCCAACGGCACCAGCAAGAGGACGGAGAGTAAATCCGCGTGATTCATGGCGTCAGCCCTTCAAGGCAGTGAGTTGCTTCACGTCGAGCGATTGCAGGGTGCGCTGGATCCGGCGAACCAGCACCACCATGATGATGACGGCGAACACGGCGTCGGTCGCGACACCGATCTCGACGATCTCCGGAGCCTTGTAGGCGAGCAGCGCGAGTGTCAGGTGCGAGCCGTTTTCCATCAGGCAGAAACCGAAGATCTGCTTGAGGATGCTGCGCTGGGTGACGATGCAGACGAGCCCGAACAGGAAGTGCCCGAGCGAAATGCCCAGCGCCGGCTTGAGCGGTTCGACCAGCGCGATGTGTACCGAAGAAACGGCGTAGCACGACAGCCCTACGATGAGCGCCGCCGCCAGTACCAGCCACGCGGGCTTGAGCACGCCCGGCAGATCGTCCTGCGGCGACAGCGAAGGCAGCGCGCGCAGCATGATCATCGGCACCAGGATGACCTTGGTGACAAAAGCCGAAGCCGCCCACAGGTAGAGCTCCTCCGCGCCGTGCGCGACTGCCAGCGCGACGAAGATCGCCACCAGAACGAGCGACTGCACCGCATACAGCCTCGCCGCGCGAGCCGTGTCGCTCGCCGCGGTGACCAGCAGCGACGTGACGATGAGCACCGCGGCCAGGCTATTGACGACCATCGATCCATCCATTGCTTATTTCCTTATCCGCAATTCTTCGTGCTAACCGAGCCAATTTGCGGCGATGAAGCTGGACGCCACACACATGATGATCAGCACCACGAGCACCGTCTGCATCATCGGCGGTACCGGGGCGGCATCGGCAACGGCCTGCGACGGCGTGCCCGGCGAAGTGTCGCCGAACCACCGCAGGAACCAGGCAAAACTCCCCACTGATTCGATCAGGGCGATCACGACCAGCGGCAGGAGCAGGATGTGCTCGGCCGACAACTGGAAGCCCGCGGCAAAGATCGGAAACTTGCTGAAGAACCCGCTGAAGGGCGGCACGCCTGTGATGGCAAGTGCGGCCACGCAGAAGCTCACACCCAGCAACGGCACGTTGCGAAGCAGACCTCGCAGCGACGGCAACATGCGGGTGCCGCAGGTGTAGGACAGCGCGCCGGCAACCAGGAAGAACAGGCTCTTGGCGAACGCATGGTTGAAGATGTGCGCGATGGCGCCCTTGAAGGCCAGTTGCGAACCGAAGATCGCCAGCGACAGCGCCATGAAGATGAGCGAGAGCTGCGAGATCGTCGAATAGGCCAGCAGCCGCTTCATGTCCTTCTGCGGCAGATAGAGCAGGAAGCTGTAGACCATCGTGATCGTTGCCATCACCACGCCGACCCAGCCCACGACGTGGGGCACGGCGCCCGCTTCGTGGATGGCACGGGCGAAGATGAAGGCGCCAACCTTGACCATCGAAGCCGCATGGAGATACGCACTGATGGGCGTGGGCGCCTCCATGGCGTCGGGCAACCAGGCATGCAGCGGCAGTTGCGCCGACTTGCCCCAGGCGGCGAAGAGCACGCCAAAGAAAATCAGCGTCTTGGTTGCATCATCGAGGCCGGCAAGGGCGCTGATCGAGAAAGTGCCCGTCTTCACGAACAGCAGGGCGGCGGCGAAATACAGGCCGATCGCGGCGATGTGCGTGATGATCAGCGCTTTGGCCGCCGAACCCAGCGCCCTGGGTTTCTCGTAGTAGCCGATGAGTGCCCACGAACAGGCGCCGGTGATCTCGAAGAAGACGAGCTGCCCGAGCAGCGTGGACGAGAACACCAGCCCCGCCATCGCTCCGATGAACAACAGCAGAAATGCGTAGTAGCGAGGACGCCCCTCATGCGGATGTTCGCGATTGCCGAGCGTGAGGTAGTCGGTGGAATACGCGACCATCAGCAAACCGAGCACCACCACGGCGATCGCCACCAGTACGCTGATGCTGTCGAGCGTCAGTCCGATGACTTCTGCGGTGCCAAGGCTCAACAGCGTGTAGTGCGTCGGCACCCGCCCGGCATCGCTGAAGTCCACCGCCAGGCAGATCACGCTGAGTGCGGCCAGCGCGGCGAACACCAGCGCCACCCACTTGGCCGCACGCTGAGGACTGACCGCCGTCAGGGCTGCTCCCAGCACAGGCAACAGGATGGTCGCGAGTGCAATGTTGTCCATAATCGACCCGACTCCTCAGAAACCCGTGAGATAGAAGACGAACGCCAGCACGGCAAAGGCGAAACCCACCCACGTCACGCGCGAGGTGAGCACGAAGCGACCGCGCGCCATGCTGTTCTCGACGAGCCCCGCGAGTACGAACACCAACAGCAACTTGACGAGCAGGGCCACCAGCGAAACGATCCAGGCCGCGCCGGCGAGCGTCCCGAGGTTGCCAAACGGCAGCAGCACGCCAAGCAGGAACTGCGCGAGCACCACTTTCTTAAGCGCCAGGCCGAGTT
Source organism: Uliginosibacterium sp. sgz301328 (assembly GCF_041807905.1). NCBI lineage: Bacteria > Pseudomonadati > Pseudomonadota > Betaproteobacteria > Rhodocyclales > Zoogloeaceae > Uliginosibacterium > Uliginosibacterium sp. sgz301328. Next base: position 92,275 of record NZ_JBGVSA010000012.1, on the reverse strand, counting down.
TGAAAATACCCAGGGACGGCCCCGAATACTCGGTCAGCGGCCCTTCCTGCAGTTCCTGTTCGGCTTCGGCCATGTCGAAGGGGAGCTTGCCCATCTCGATGAACACGGCAAAGGCGAAGGCAAACATTGCGGTCACCAGCGCCACCGGCGACACGAAGTAGGAGCCACCGGCCAGCGCTGACGCGATCGTGCCCAGGTTGGTACTGCCGACGACGAGCGCCACGACCACGAGCGAGAGAATCATCGTCGGCTCGACGAGCGCGCCCATCGTGAGTTCGCGCGCAGCACCGATGCCCGCGAACGAGCTGCCGGAATCAACGCCGCACAGCGAGAAGAAGAATCGCGCCAGCCCCAGAACGTATGCGAACGTAATCAGGTCGGCCAGCACCCCTACCGGTGACAGGTGGGTGAAGATCGGCAGCGCCATCGCCAGCAGCAGCATGCAGCCGAGATTCACGCTCGGCGTCGCGCGGAATACGAATCCGGACGCGGCTGGCGCCACGTCCTGCCGCCGCAGCAGCTTGGCGATGTCGCGATAGTCCTGTAACACGCCCGGGCCGCGCCGCGAGTGCATTCGCGCGCGGATCATGCGAGACACGCCGGTCATGAGCGGAGCGAGCGCCAGCAGAAGCAGGGCTTGCGCGATGGCGAGAAGGAGCATCCCGAGATTTGGCATGAACAACTCCTAGATCGCGACGAGAAGAAGAACGGCCAGCGTGGCCACCACGTACAGGCAATAGACGCGGAAATCGCCGTGCTGGAGCCACTGGATCTGCCGCCCCGTCCACTGCACCGCGTGCGCGCAGCGCAGGACGACCGTGTTGTCCCAGACCGGCTCCATGCGTGTCGTTGCATCCACCATCCAGTCGATGGCGCGTCGGCTGGCGCGGGCGGGACTGAGCACGTCACGCAATCGGTAGAGCGGTGAGAACAAGTGCTGGATCGGCTGTGCGAGGCCGCTGGGCGACACCGTCATCACCTCTTCCTGCACGTAGCCGCAAGCCCACGCATCGCCGGCATGGCGGCGTGCCAGCCGGGCGCCCTTCAACGCTGCCACCAGCAGCAGCGGCACGCACAAGGTGCCAATCAGGATCAGCGTCAGCAAGGGCATGGACAGCACCGCCTGCCCGCTGTTGGCCGGGAACACGACCGTACCGCTGGCAACCGCCGTCAAGGGCGCATGGGTGAGCGCAGAAGCCACGCCTGCCATCGCCGGCGCCACGACCGAGGCGCCCACGCCAAGCAGTACGGCACATGCTGCCAGCATGACCAGCGCGGCAACCATCGGCCGCGGCACTTCCGTGGCTTCGTCCGCATGCTCGCTGCGCGGCAGGCCGGAGAACGTGACGCCCCACGCCTTGACGAAGCACACGGTGGCCAGGGCGCCAGTCAATGCAAGCATGACCATGCCGACCGGACCCGCGATGCGCGCAGCGAAGTCGCCGCCATGTCCGAGCGAGAACAGCCCCTGATAGGTGAACCACTCGCTGACGAAACCGTTGAATGGTGGCAACGCACAGATCGCGATGCTGCCGATCAGGAACGTACCCGCCGTCCATGGCATCCGCTTGGCCAGACCGCCCAGCTTTGCCATGTCACGGGTATGCGTGCGATAGAGAACCGCGCCCACGCCGAGGAACAGCAATCCCTTGAAGACGGCGTGGTTGAGCAGATGGTAGAAGCCGGCAAGCAGACCGATGACAGCCAGGGCCATGTTGCCGGTGGCGACACCGATCATCCCGACGCCCACCCCCATGAGGATGATGCCGACGTTCTCCACGGTGCAATACGCCAGCAGGCGCTTGAGGTCCGACTCGGCCAGCGCATAGAGCACGCCGAGAACGGCAGAGACGGCGCCGAAGGCCAGCACGAGAATTCCCCACCATGCCTGCGAGGCACCGAGCAGGTCGACCCCGACCTTGACGATACCGAACACGCCGATCTTCACCATCACGCCCGACATCATCGCCGAGGCATGCGACGGCGCTGCCGGGTGAGCGCGCGGCAGCCAGCCATGCAACGGAACGATGCCCGCCTTGGCGCCGAAGCCGAAAAACGCCAGCAGGAACACCAGCGAGGCCAGCACCGGCGACAATTTGAGCTGGCGGAAGCTTTCGAAATCGAGACTGCCGCTGTGGGCGTAGAGAATGAGGAACGCCGCCATGATCAGCACGGAGCCGGCGTGCGCAATGAGGAAATACAGGAAGCCTGCGCTCACCGATTCCTTGTCCTGGTCGAAGATGACAAGGAAATACGAGGCCAGCGACATCATCTCGAAAAAGACGATGAAGTAGAACGCGTTATCGACCGTCACCAGCATCACCATCGAGGCGATGAACACGTTCATGAAGAAGCCTATCGCCCACGCGCCGCGCCCGGCGTACTCGCGCACATAAGAAAGCGAATAGAGCGAAGACGCGCAGCCGACCAGCGAAATGACGAACACCATCAGCGCCGCCAGCGGATCGATGCGCACGGCGAACTGGGCGAAGGAGAACGGCCCGTCCAGGACGAATCTGATCGTACTGCCCGACAGCAGAATGGGCGCCGATCCCGCCACCCCTGCGGCACCGCCGAGCACGCCGGCCACCGCCGCGACGCGGGTCGCCACGGCTTCCGCGCCGGTCAGCAGCAGGGATACCGCCGTGCCCACGGCATAGCACGCCAGCGAGATGATCAGCAGATTGAGTGCGACGCTCATGAGCCGGCCTCCTCGGATGCAGTAAAGGGCCCGGGGATGTCGAGCGCCGCTGCGGCCCTGACACGGCTGGTCTGGCCCGCATCGGACAATTCCGAATCCGCCACCATCACCAACGCCTTCGTCGGACACACACGCACGCATTCCGGCCCGGTGGCGCGGAAGTCGCACAGATCGCACTTGACGGCCACGCTCCGTACACCGGGCGACCACGCCAGCAGCGGATGCAGGGTATGCACGCTATCGCTCGCCGCGCCCGGCTCTTGCGGCGCGAGCATTGCCGGAGAGACATAGCCCTGCCCCGTGGCCACGACACCGGTGACGGGCGTGCCGCCCGGCGTGATGGCGCCGAATGGACAGGCGATCGCACACAGCTTGCAACCAATGCAGAGGGTCTCGTTGAGCACGATGGCGTCGTGCTCATGAGTGATGGCCTTCACCGGGCACACCCGCGCGCAGGGCGCATCGTCACACTGGCGACACAGCATGGGCGCCGTGCGATCACCACTGGTGACGACCTTCAGCCTCGGCTGCCCCTGCAGGCCGACCGCCTTGTGCACGACCGAGCACGCCGCCATGCACGTGTTGCAGCCATAACAGCGCGAAGGCTCCGCAATCACGAAGCGATTCATGACCAGAAACTCCCCCGGGTATTGCGGCACTATGAATAATGACCAGTGCAAATGCAGAATCCATGCCACGAGCGGAACGCGCGTCAGGCCTGGCGCACGCCCTTTCGCCACAAGGACTTACGTCGAATCGAGAAAGGGAACGCGCTGATGTTCGTCAGAAGTGACGATGGCGGGAGCGTGGTGACGACAGTTCGACACTGTCGAATGACATGTACTCAAATGCTGGCGGTGCCGTCCGCCTAGAATGGCGGGCGCCAGACGCGGCTTTGTCGTCTGCAACGCCCGCGCGGAGAACGAACCGGCATGTCGCGGGTGCTGGTTTGCGCTCCCGGTCAGCAGGCATCGATTCGGCCAGCGCGGATCGCACGAGATGGCACGGTGCATGCTCGACAATCACCGGTCGTCCGGGTGCAGCGATCTTGCCCTGCAGAAAATGGACGACACGTGTCGCAATGCTGGCGGCATGATCTGCGTATCTCAGGCGACACGAACGTACCCGGCGGTTGGGCTCCGTTGGCCTCGGCTCCCTGGTACTGCGCATACACGAAGATGATCGACACGACCCAAACCACTTCGACGCACGTCACCCAACGTCAGCCTGATCCGAAGGATGGCGGCGGCGCGCTCGTCGATCGTGAGATGCGCCGGATGCGTGACTTGCGAATATCGGTCACCGATCGCTGCAACTTCCGCTGCAGCTACTGCATGCCGAAGAATGAATTCAGCCGCAAACACGTCTTCTTGCCGCGCACCGATCTATTGAGCTTCTCCGAGATCGTCCGCATTGCACGGCTCTTTGTGGCGGAAGGCGTGAGCAAGATCCGCATCACTGGCGGCGAGCCATTGTTGCGCCGCGATATCGAATGCCTGATCGCCGAGCTCGCGGCCCTCGGCACGGAAGTCACGCTCACGACCAACGGCTCGCTGCTCGCCGACAAGGCGCGCGTGTTGGCCGATGCGGGACTGCGGCGCGTGACGGTCAGCCTGGACGCACTCGACGACTCGATCTTTCGTCGCATGAACAATGTGGGCTTTCCCGTTGGTCAGGTTCTGGCGGGCGTGGAAGCCGCGGCCGCCGCCGGGCTGGCTCCCGTCAAGCTCAACTGCGTCGTGCGGCGCGGCGTCAACGACGATCAGATCCTGCCGCTCGCGCGCCATTTTCGAGGAACAGGGCACATCCTGCGGTTCATTGAGTTCATGGACGTGGGCATGAGCAACGGATGGAAGATGGATGAAGTGCTCCCCTCCGCGCAGGTGCTCGCGCGCCTGCAGGCCGAATTCCCGCTCGACCCGGTCGACCAGAACTATCCGGGCGAAGTCGCGGCGCGCTGGCAATATCGCGACGGCACTGGCGAAATCGGCTTGATCTCTTCGGTCACTCAGGCGTTCTGCCGCGATTGCACGCGCGCCCGGCTCTCACCGGACGGCCGCCTCTTCACCTGCCTCTTCGCCAACCATGGGCATGACCTGCGAGGCCCCATGCGCGCGGGCGTCGGCGACGCGCAGCTGGCACGCATGATCCGCACCATCTGGAATGCCCGCGGCGATCGCTACTCGGAAATCCGCGGTACGCCCACGGCCGGTAGCCAGCGGATCGAGATGTCTTACATCGGCGGTTGATTCGGTTCTACACACGGATGTCGTTCACGGCGTGCGTACCCCGTGGAGGATGAGTCTTGCCGCAGTCGTGGAACTCGTTTTGTCAGCGGACCCGTGCCGATGGCGCAGCGGGCCCGCCGACGGGGCTGGTTAATTGCTTTCTGGCACCGTTGCACCGACCTTTCGGTCTGTGAGGTTATGCCGGAAGGTTTCTTCCAGGAAATACGCCGACACCAGGCTGATGATTGCCGTCACCGCAATATAGAGCGCGATAGGCGTCGTCGACTGGTACTCCGCGAACAGCCAGGCCGAAAGCAAAGGCGCCGGTCCCGATGTGATGATGCCTGCGATCTGGTACGGCAAGGACGCGCCGGTGTAGCGGACACGGGTACCGAAGATTTCCGAGAACCATGTCGACTGCACCCCGTACGTGGAAGCCTGGCTGAAGGCGATACCCAGTACGTAGGCAAGAATGATATAGGCCGGCTGAAGCGTCTCGATCAGGGCAAAGAATACGAACCCGTAGATCGTCACGAATATCGCGCCAAGCATATACACGGTGCGGCGGCCGATCATGTCCGACAGCCTGCCGAACAAAGGCAGCGTTATCAGTTCCACAGCGCACCCGATGAGAATGGCCTCCAGGAACACGCTTCGTGGCAATCCCAATTGCTGGGTACCGTAGGCCAGCATGAAGACGTTGATCACGTTGAATGTAATGTCGGTGGCAAAACGGGTGCCGATTGCCAGGATGATCTGCTTCGGATAAGTGCGCAGCAATTCGATCAGAGGTGCCTTGGCTACGGCCTTTGCTTCCTTGAGTTCACGAAATACCGGCGACTCTGTCACCCGAAGCCGGATGAACAATCCAACGATGATCAGCAGAAAACTGATCAGGAAAGGAATTCTCCAGCCCCAGCTCATGAATTGTTCGTTCGGCAATTGCGAAGCCAACGCAAATACGCCAGTCGACATCAGCAAGCCGATCGGGACGCCCATCTGCGGAAAGCTGCCGTAAAACCCACGCTTTTCCGCCGGAGCGGTTTCCACCACCATCAGAACCGCGCCACCCCATTCTCCGCCCACCCCGATGCCCTGAAAGAGGCGCATCAGGATAAGAAGGGCGGGTGCCCAGATGCCAATGCTGTCATACGTGGGAAGAATACCGATGATGAATGTTGCCGCCCCCATGATGAATAGCGTGGCAACCAGTGTCGCCTTGCGCCCGATACGGTCGCCGAAATGCCCGAAAAATACGGCACCGAAGGGGCGCGCGACATAGCCCACCATAAAGGTGCCAAAAGAAGCCAGCGTACCCACCACGGGATCGAATTTCGGAAAGAACAGATGCCCGAATACCAACGCCGAAGCCGTTGCATAAAGAAAGAAGTCGTACCATTCGATTGCCGTGCCGACGACCGAAGATACCAATGCCCGCCTGACCATTCCGTCAGTAATCTGACTATGGGCCGATTGTGTAGTCATGATTGTCTCCCCACCACTTAAATGGCATCGCCTGGCCACTGATAAACAGTCGATTGACCGGCCAGACTTTTGCCTTTTTCAAATTGCCGTCTGGAATATTTCACCAGTGCAAGACCATTGGGAATTTGTCGAGCGTTTCCACTCCTTTCGCTGTCAGTCGCACAATGCGTTCAGTGCGAAGCCCACCGACCTCGGGCACGGTAATCGTGGCCTTTAGCGTGAACACCATGTTTTCTCTTAGTACGGTGGTATTGCCGGGGCCGATCCAGGGCGCCTCTTCCTCCGGGTCCATGCCCGTGCCGTGGCCCGTACCATGGCCCCGAGCTTCACTGGAAAATGCTTCATAGCCGGATTCGACCAATGCGCGTTGAATGACGGCGTTGAGTTCCTGGGCCTGCATGTCGGGACGCGCGGCCTCGAGTCCTGCTTCCACCGCACTGGCGGCGGCGGCCACGATGCTCATCTTCTGGGCATCCGCGGGCCCGTAGGTGAAACCTCGGCCACCGTCCGCCACATAGCCGCGATAGCGCGCGCCAATATCGGTCATCACGAGATCGCCGGGCTCGACGAAGCGGTCCGTCGGGCGCGCCAGGTTATAGGCTGAGCGCACACCGGCCTGCACCATCGAATCGAAAGCGGTGCGGTCGGCGCCACCCGCCAGCATGGCGCGATCGGCCAGCCACGCCAGTTCGCGCTCGGTAAAGCGCTCGCCCGTGGCAAGCGCGTCACGGATGGCTTCCATGGCGGCGTCGGACAGGGCCGCGGCCTTACGCAAGAGGCGCACTTCGGCGTCGCTCTTGATGGCCTTGATTTCGGCAAGCAAAGAAGTCGGAGCTAGCATCATTTCGGCCAGCCCCGTTCGCACCCTGTCGAGCAAGTTCGCGGGCACGTAGGCCGCCCCGGCGAGTCCTACGGCGCGCTTTGAATGACGCGCCGCGAACGCGCTCAGGGTGGAATGTAGATCCCGGAAATCCTTCACGCTGAATGGCGTCACGCTTTGCGCGTAAGCCAGGCACTGAGCCGAAACGAACAAGGTGGGATCGTCATCGGCCGGCAGAAAGAACAACGCACTGGCGATGTCCGAAACACCATCCAACGGCCGGAACTCGGTGAAATAGGTAATATTGGCGCCGCGCCAACAATCACCGAATGCCATCAACGCGGCCATGCCGCTCTTTTCGACTGCTGCGCGTACAGTCGCAATACGGGCGGCAAATTCGGCGGGACTGATGCCTTCATCGGGAGGAAGATGAAGGTTATTCTGCGTAAGGCTTGGAATGCTCATATCGGTCTCCTCTTATGGACACACAGAGGCTACGACCAGGCATAACAGCCGACAAATGAATAGAAAGTCCGAAGGTATTTCTTAAGGATATACGTCAGGAGTACACGGCATGGCGGAACGTTCACGAAGCAATTGGCTCACGCGGTCACGCCTCAGCGCACGTCAATTGACGCTGCTGGTTCACCTGGCAGACAAAAACTCCGTCCTGCATGCAGCAGAGGCTGCGAACCTTACGCAGCCGGCCGCTTCGAAAGCCCTGGCACAGCTCGAACAGGCCTTGGGCGTGACCTTGTTCATTCGCCATGCGCGCGGCATCGAGCCCACCATCTATGGAGACATTCTGGTACGACACGCGCGCAGCGTATTGGCGCAATTGCTCCAGGCACACGAAGAACTCGAAGCGGTACGGCTGGGGCTTGTGGGAGAAGTCTCGGTCGGAACGGTTGTGACTTCCGCCACGACGCTGATTCCGCATGCCATCGTCGCGCTCAAAGAGAAATTCCCCGGTGTCCAGGTCAATATCGACCTGGATTTCAGCGAAGTTCTCGTCTCGCGGCTTCTGGATCAAAAACTGGATATGGTCGTTGCCCGCCTGCCGGATTCGGTCGATGCAAACGAGGTCCTGTTCGAACCTCTGATGGAAGATGGTCACCAGATCGTTGTTCGGGCAGGACATCCACTCGCTGTACGCAAGAACCTTACGCTGGCCGATTTGGCTGATAAAGAGTGGATTTTGCCGCCCAAAGGCAACGTCATGCGCCGGCGCATTGAACGACTATTTGCCGAAACGGGCATGGAGTTTCCACGACATGCAGTCGAAACGCCATCCTTCGAAGTCATCCTCGGACTGCTTCAATGCAGCGACATGATCGCGCCCTTGTCCATCGACGCAGCCCGTCCCTTCCGTGATGCGGGTGTATTAGTGTTTCTGGATGCCGAACTCGACCTTCGCCTCGGCAGCAGCGGAATCGTCACGCTTCGCGATCGTCACCTTACGCCCGCTTCGCAGGCCATGCTCGCCGCCTTGCGACACACTGCAGGTATTCAGCGAGATCTCTAGGCAATTTCAGACCATTCTGCACGGGTGGTGAATGAATACGCATCTATCTTGCGAAGATGCAATACGTTGCTAATGAGGAAATCTAAATCCATTCGACCAATGGTCGGCGTGGGCATAACGACAACTGATTGAAAACTCAAATGCGACGGCGTCTCGTTATTTGGATGAGCGAGACAAGACAATTCCGTCGATGACGGCACCGGCAGAAATGGACATGGGCGAGGCTTGTTCGTGCAAAGGTGCCCGGCCCTATTGGCGGACCACTACAAATACGAGGCCGGTCCAGGAAACGACAACACGAATTCAACAGAAGGAACAGTGGGGGACGAATTCGAGACGGAAGCGTCGTTTAGGACTGACCGGACAGGATTCCCCGCGCATATCGGGGTAGGCGCGGACCACGGGGTGGCCACAAACAAAAAAACCCGCAAGGCCAGTAACCATGCGGGTTTTTCGGGTATGAGTGGCGGAGAGGGTGGGATTCGAACCCACGGTAGGCTCGCACCTACGCCTGATTTCGAGTCAGGTACATTCGACCACTCTGCCACCTCTCCGCGAGCCGCGCATTATAGCGAGGCTTTTTGCCAAATGCCAGCGCTTTCGCACGTCTTGCGTTTGGCGTTCAGGCGGCCGGCTTGAGGATTTCGAGACCGCCCATGTAGGGACGCAGCGCTTCGGGCACGATCACCGAGCCGTCGGCCTGCTGGTAGTTCTCGAGCACCGCAACGAGTGTGCGGCCGACCGCGAGGCCGGAGCCATTGAGCGTGTGGACGAGTTCGTTCTTGCCTTGTTCGTTCTTGAAGCGCGCCTGCATGCGACGCGCCTGGAAGGCTTCGCAGTTGGAGACCGAGGAGATCTCGCGGTAGGTGTTCTGCGCTGGCAGCCACACCTCGAGGTCATACGTCTTGGCGGCGGAGAAGCCCATGTCGCCCGTGCACAGCGCCACCACGCGATACGGCAGCTTGAGCTTCTGCAGGATGGCTTCGGCGTGACCGACCATCTGCTCGAGCGCTTCGTACGACTTTTCCGGATGAGTGATCTGCACCATCTCGACCTTGTCGAACTGATGCTGGCGGATCATGCCGCGCGTGTCGCGGCCGTAGGAACCGGCCTCCGAACGGAAGCACGGTGTGTGGGCGGTCATGCGGATGGGGAGTTCGTCCGCGCGCAACACGGTGTCGCGGACCATGTTGGTCAGCGAAATCTCGGAGGTGGAAATCAGGTACTGCGTCTGGGCGCCCTCGCCTGCGCGCTCCACGCGGAACATGTCGTCGGCGAACTTGGGCAGTTGGCCCGTGCCGTAGAGCACGTCGGCGTTGACGATGTACGGGGTGTAGCACTCGGTGTAGCCGTGTTCGCCAGTCTGCGTGTCGAGCATCAGTTGCGCGATGGCGCGATGCAGGCGGGCCATGCCGCCGCGCATCACGGCAAAACGTGCGCCGGAGAGCTTGGCCGCGGCGTCGAAGTCCAGGCCGAGCGCGGCGCCCAGGTCGACGTGGTCTTTCACTTCGAAGTCGTAGCTTGCAGGCGTACCCCAGCGGCGCACTTCGACATTGCCTGTTTCATCGTTGCCGACCGGCACCGATTCGTGCGGCAGGTTGGGAATGCGCAGCAGCAGATCGTTGAGCTTTTCCTGCAGCGCCGCCAGACGCTCTTCGTTCTGCTTGAGTTCATCGCCGATGCCTGCAACCTCGGCCATCACGGCGGAGGCGTCTTCGCCCTTGCCCTTGAGCATGCCGATCTGCTTGGACAACGCATTGCGCTTGGCTTGCAGGTCTTGCGTGCGGGTCTGAAGAGACTTGCGCTCGTCTTCCATGGCGCCGAAAGCGGCCGTATCGAAGGCGACCTTGCGTTCGCCCAGGCGCTTGGCGACGAGTTCGGTTTGCGAGCGAAGGAGTTGAATGTCTAGCATGAAAGTGGTGGTCCGGGTGCCGCATCGGCGGCGAAACCCCGCGATTGTCTCAAAAAACGGCGCTGCCGTGAGCGCGCGCGTGCGGCCGCCTGCGTTCTCGGTGCCATTGATCAAGGCAATGGGGCAGCACGTGCTGCATTGGCAGAGCTTACTTGCGTTACGAGATGTGTCATGTACGGTTAAATAAGGTAGCCGTGCTACCAGCCCCACCCTGTAGGAGAGTACGACATGCTTTCGATGCGCGACTGCCTGGATTACTGCGATCTGACCGAGGAGGATGTGGCGCTGTTCGCCGAACACGAACATTTATCACCCCACGTTGCCGCAACCATGGCGTGCGGCCTGGTGCAAACCAAGGAGGGCGTTTCTGCATTCGACCATTGCCTGGAGGACTTGCTCGGTGACGCCATGCGCTGTGGCGAGTTCGCCAAAGCAGAACACGTATTGCACGTGTACACGCGGTTTCGTACCGCGCACCCGCTCGCCCAATGATCAAGGCCGCCTCGCGTGCGGCGATCAACCATTCAGGTAGCGAGCCCGACGGCGGATTTCCCGATTCGCCACCCTCAAGTCCGCGATGCCTGGGCCAAACCCGGTATCGCGGGCGATCTCACCTAGCCGCTGTTGCCGCCAATACCGGCCTTGCCTCGTCACGCCCCTTGAAGGCGCGCCGATAGGCCAGGGGCGAAGTCTGGAGCGTGCGCACAAAGTGCTGGCGCAGCGACACCGCTGAGCCGAACCCCGCACGGGCCGCCACCTGATCGATAGGCAGATCGCTGCTTTCCAGCAGCCGCTGGGCCGCGCCGAGGCGCTGTTCGGTGATCCAGCGATTGACCGTCGTGCCCGTGCTGGCGTGAAAGCGTCGCGTGAAGGTGCGGCGGCTCATCAGCGCGCGGGCCGCCAGCGAATCGATGGTGTGCGCCTGATCCAGATGCGCGCGCGCCCAGGCGAGCGTGTCGGCGAGTCGATCGTCACGCGCGTTGTCAGCGATTGGCTGCTCGATGTATTGCGCCTGCCCGCCCTGCCGGTGCGGCGGCACCACCAGATGGCGCGCCACGCGAGCGGCCGCTTCGGCACCGAGCCGTTTGCGCACGAAGTGCAGGCAGCAGTCGATGCCGGCGGCGGTGCCGGCGGAGGTCATGACGTCGCCTTCATCCACGTAGAGCACGTTGGCGTCGAGCGCGACATGCGGAAAGCGCTGCGCGAACACTTCTGCCGCGCGCCAATGCGTACTGGCCCGGCGGGCGTCGAGCAGCCCGGCCTGCGCCACCACGAAAGAGCCGATGCATAGCCCGATGATCTGCGCGCCCTTTGCATGCGCCGCGCGCAGCGCAGCCGACAAGTCGGCAGATGCCTCCGCCTGCGGGCTGCACCATGAGGGCACCACCACCACGTCCGCCTGCAGCAGCGCCTCCAGCCCGTGATGTACATGCAGGCCGAAGCCCGCACTGGTCGTCAATGCACCGGGTGACTCGGCGCAGATGAGCAGTTCGAAATACCCCTCCAGCGCACTGCTGCCGAACACCGCGCAAGGTACGGAGAGATGAAACGGGCTGATGCCGTCGAAGGCAAGGATGGCAACCGAGGGCATGGTCGGGCTCGCGGATTAGAATTGGCCCGATTCTATCGCAACATGTCATTCGGGCCACTCGAAGCGTGCAGACAGTCGCGCGAAGATTCTCTCCACGCCGGCACCGCCGGCCCTTGCACAAGGAGAACCGCCATGACCGCCCCTCGCCGCGCCCTGATCGTCATCGACGTCCAGAACGAGTACTTCACCGGAGGCCTGCAGGTCGAATATCCCGACCCGGCGCTGTCGCTCGCCAACATCGGGCGCGCCATGGATGCAGCGCGCGAGGCGGGCATCCCCGTGATCGTCGTCCAGCACACCGCGCCGCCGGCCGCGCCCATCTTCCGCAAGGGCACGCATGGCTGGGAGCTGGAAGCCTCCATCGCCGCCCGCCCGCACGATCACTACGTCGAAAAGAACTGGCCCAGCGCCTACGTCGGCACGGACCTCGGCGAATGGCTGGCACGTCACGAAATCGACACGCTCACCGTCGTCGGGTACATGACGCAGAACTGCGTGGACTCGACCATCAAGCAAGCCATGCATGCCGGCCTGACGGTGGAGTTTCTGTACGACGCGACAGGCGCCGTGCCCTATGCGAATGAGGCCGGCTCGGTGAGCGCGGAGACGATCCATCGCACGCTGGCGGTGATCTACCAATCGAATTTCGCCGCCGTGCTCGACACCGACCAGTGGCTTGAAGTGATCGCGGGCAAGGCTGTTGCCGTCAAAGACAATGTGCCCGCATCGTATGCCCGCGCACGGGCTCAGGTCACCGAGAACTGATCGTCGTCGCCGCTTGCGGTTACGCAAATGGAATAATTGTCCGAGCGTCTATGGTTCGCTCTGCGGGTGCTAAGAACATCCGCAGACGAACCGACACACGCGGACTCAAGAGAAGAGCCGCCTCCGCTGGCATAATGCCGGGGCGGCCTTTTCATGCTCATCGTTTCAATGGGCGGGAGTGCGACGGATACAAGACCTGCAAAGGGAAGAAGTCCGCCGTCGTGTGCGGTTCTTAGCTCCCGCCCGCCCCGCCAAGAACGGGACAGGCCGGGATCCGCCTGCACACGAGGATCTACCATGCCCGCACCCAAACCCGCTCCATCCGCCCTTCCCTCTTCCTTCACCGACGCTGTCGACGAACTTGCCGCCGTGCGCGACGCCCTCGACTGTGTCGCCTCATTGCTGGCCGATGCGCGCGACCCGGTCAACGGCCAGCCGTTGTACTTTCTGATCGACACGGTCTGCCAGCGCATGACACGCGCATGCACGCTGCTCGACAAGACCGCGCCCTGATCCGTCCACAAAAAGAGGCCCGGCATCGCGAGATGACCGGGCCAGACAACGTGCGGCTTACTTGATGGTGTAGGCGAGGTAATCCTTGGTGATCTCCTCGTTCAGCTCTTGTCCCAAACCGGGCAGATCGGGGATGGTGTAGTAACCATTCACCGGCTGGTAGTCATTGGTGCATAGCTCACGAATGCAGTGCTTGAGCCCATGAGTGTGATGCTCGTGAATGATGAAGTTCGGGATCGCGGCTTCCAGGTGGAGTGCCGCTGCCGTCGACACGGGTCCGCCGCAGATATGCGCCTGCACGGTGGCGTCATAGATGTTGGCGTAGTCGCAGATTTTCTTCCCTTCTGTCAGACCGCCACACAGGCATAAGTCTGGCTGAACGACTGCTACGGCCTGCTTCTCGAACAGGTCGCGATAGCCCCAGCGCGTGTATGAACGCTCACCCGTCGCCACTGGAATGTTGATGCTGCGCGCCACCAGCGCCATGTTGTCGGTATTCAGCGGATGCACCGGCTCTTCGTAGAAGAAGATGTTGTGCTTTTCGATGGCACGGGCAAACTGGATCGCGGCGTTGGTGCCAAGCAACGAGTGGATTTCGACAATGATGTCGACATCCGGGCCGACGGCTTCGCGCATGGCGGCGATGCGTTCTTCCCCCATGCGCAGTTGGCTGGCGTACAGCAGGCCGAAGTAGTTCTGGTTGATTTCCCAATCCAGCGGCGGGCCGCCGTTGTAGTCCACCTGCAGCGGGTCGACCTTGATCGCCGTGTAGCCCTCGGCGATCGCCTTTTTCGCGGCCTCTGCGTACTGCTCGGGGCGGGTAAGCATCTGGTGCGTGTCGCTCCAGCCAAACTGCAATTGGCTGGCATACGAACGCAGCTTGTCGTTGGTCTTGCCGCCAAGCAATTGATAGATGGGCGCATTGAGCACCTTGCCCTTGATGTCCCACAGCGCGATGTCGATGGCGCTCATGCCGGCGTAGAAGACATTGCCGCCGCCCATGCCCCAGAAGGTGGCGCGGAACAGGTTCTCCCAGATCGCTTCGATCTTCATCGGGTCCTTGCCGATGATGCGCGGCGCCAGGTCACGCACCATGCCGACGCCCGCCTTGGCGCCGGCACCATAGGCCAGGCCCACTTCACCAAGGCCACTGATGCCTTCGTCGGTGTTGATGCGGATGATCACCGGGTTGAAACGCGCCATTCGCGCATCTCTGCGATTGACTTCGCAATCAAAGATTTCGACGCTCGTGATTTTCATGTGACTCCTCCTTGTTTGAACACTCCGCGCGACGCGGATCATTTCGAATCGTTGATCGGCTTTTACTCGGCCGCGGTACCGTGGACACGCGGAACGCGCATCGTGAGCAGGATCAGGAACGAGATGACGCACAACACGGCTTCGACCATGAAGACGCCATTCGAACCGTAGGATTGCGCGACGTATCCCAGCCCCTTGTTGGCAAGAAAACCGCCCAGGCTGGAACATGAGTTGATGAAGGCAATGCTCACCGCCAGCCCTGCGGGCGACAGCAACGACGGCGGGATAGCCCAATACGGACCGTAGAAACTGAGAATGCCCAGACCGAAGAGGACCATGCCGAACATGCGCATGCCCATCGACGGCATGCTGGCGATGACCACGAAAGCCACGCCCGTCAACAACATGGGTAGGCCAGCGTGCCATTTGCGCTCACCGGTCTTGTCTGAATGAGCGCCCCACAGCGGCATGGCGAACATGGCGCAGACAAACGGCAGTGCCATGATGAGCCCGACCTGCGTGTCGGTCAGACCGTCCGCGAACTGCTTTACCTGGCCGGGCAGCCAATAATTGGAAGCCTGCGAAGCGGCCTGGATGAACATGTAGACCAGTGCCAGCTTCCACAAGGTGGCGTTGCCCAGCACGGTGCCCAGGCCGATCTTTTGTGTGCCGGTTTTGCCGGTGTTTTCGCGCGCCAATTCTGCGGTGAGCCATTCGCTTTGCTGCGGTGTCAGCCAGCGCGCGTCCTTGGGCGTGTCGGCCAATACGAAGAATGTCGCCACGCCAAGCAGTACGGTCGGAATCCCCTCTATCGCGAAGAGCCAGCGCCAGCCTTCGTAGTTGGGTGTGTTGACGTGCTGCACGATCCAGCCGGACATCGGTGCTGCGATCACCGTGGACACCGCGATGGCGAGCATGAACAGAGAGGTGACGCGCGCACGCTCCTTGGCGGGGAACCAGCAGGCCAGGTAATAGATCATTCCGGGGAAGAAGCCCGCCTCGAACACACCCAGCAAGAAGCGCGCGCCGATGACGTGGTCCACGTTCTGCGCGAAGAACATCAGGCAGGTCACCAGGCCCCAGGCGATGATGATCGAGCCGATCCAGCGCCGCGCGCCGAGTCGCTGCAACATCATGTTGGCCGGTATCTGGAACAGCAGGTACGAGATGAAGAAGGCCGACGCAATGGTGCCGAAGTCGGTCTTCGAGATGTTCAGCGCCTCATTCATCTGTAGGGCGGCGAACCCCACATTGACGCGGTCCATGTAGTTGAACAGGTACAGGATGAATGCGAAAGGGATGATTTTCCGCTTCACGATCCTGATGACGTTTTCGCCGAAATGCGGCGATTCCGCGATGCTCATGTGTCTGCTCCTCCAGGCTTGCGATCAATGACGAAGTCATCGATTCGCTGCGTTGCTCTTTGACGGCAAGTTAGGGAGGCGACTGCTGAGCGTCAATCGTCGAAATCTGGCATCTGGAATATCAGCTGCGCCATCGGATCGCGCCCATCGCGAACACATTGCCAGGCGGACGATCCAGACGTTCCGGTGATGTCTGATACATCACCGACCAGACGAGCGGAATGGCGGTTCCGCGTGGGACATTCGGTACTGCACGGGCGGCGGCGGCCGAGCCTTGGCTTTTGAGGTGACGCAAACAGAGGGCTGCGCGTTCAAGGGCAACATCGTGCGTCCGACGCCGAGGCATCGATTGCCTTTACCGCGACCAGTCATCGATGAGGGCAGTCGTCATGCGACATCAATCACGAGCGATCGACATTCCCAGGTCGCTGACAGAGATCGTTGAAGAGAACATTCGCCAAATGATCCTGAATGGCGATCTGGAACTCGGCGAGCAGGTTTCGGAATCCAAGTTGTCCGAAATATTCAGCCTGAGCAAGACGCCGATCCGCGAAGCGCTGTTGCGTCTGAGCGCGGGCGAACGGCTCATCGAAATCAAGCCGCGCTGCGGCAGTTTTGTCTTCTCGTTGACTGAGAAGGAAATCACCGACATTGCAATGGTGCGGATCATGCTTGAACAGGGTGCCATCCGGGCGGCCATGCATGCCGACCGCACAGCCCTGCTAACGGATCTGGAGAAGAACCTGAATGCCTGCGAGAGTCTTCGACAGAAGCTCGACCTGACCGCCTACCGCAAACTCGACCACCGCTTCCATCGCATCTTCGTGGAGCATGCCCGCAATCCTTACCTGTCCGACATGCATAGCACGATCACGACAAAGGTACTGGCGATGCGCAATCGATTGACCTTTTCGCAGGAGTACGTGCACAACTCGATCGGCGAACATGTACAGATGTTCGAAGCCCTCCTGGGAGATGACGTGGAGAAGGCATGCCGTGTCGTGCAGAGCCATATTCACAACGGCTTCACCGAACGTGCAAGACGTCTCCTGAGCCAGACTTAGGCGCCGGGACGGGCTTCAAAAAAGAGGCCCGGCATGTGGGATGACCGGGCCTTGAAGGGACAAGATGTTGTTGCTACTGCATCAGGAGACCACTCAGGGACAACTCACTTGGCATAGAACCATTGCTGCGGCAGCGACGGCCCCGGCGTGGGGTACGACCAGCCCGCGGGCATGTTCTCGAACACGTTGGTGAGGTTGTTCTTGCGGATGGCCGGGTCCTTGGGCGGACGCACCAGGCCCATCACTTCGAACTCATTCGCTGCTTCCTGCAGGATGGCCTTGAACAGGCGATCCGCTTCGGCCTGCGACGAGGCCGTCTGCCATTGCGTGTAGAGATCGAGCCGCTTTTTCATGCTGGCGGTGGGCTCTTCACCCTGCTTGCCGCCGGACAGGTACCACTTCACCCACAACAGGCTCTGGCGCGACTCCTGCGGATGCACCGCGACGACGCCGCGCGGGTTGAGCGTGATGTCCAGGCCGCCGGCGAGCTGGTCGGCGCTGATGTCGTAGTCGTTGGCATTGGCGCGGTTGTAGAACAGCGAGCGGTCGGACGCGAGGATCACCAGTTCGATGCCCGCCCTGGCCCATTGCTTGCGCACGATTTCCAGCGCCTGCACTTGCTGCGCGAGCTGCACAGCGATGATCACGTTGAGCGACACGCGCTTGCCGTCCGGGTAGAGGCGATAGCCGTTGCCGTCGCGCTTGGTCAGGCCCAGCTTGTCGAGCAGCGCATTGGCCTGCTTGATGTCGTACTTGGTGAACTGCGTGCCCAGTTGCTCGTTGAACCACTTCGATTCCTTGATCGGCCCGATCTGCCACGGCGTACCCTGGCCGAGGTAGACGATCTTGTTGATCTCTTCGCGATCGGTCGCGAGCGACAGCGCTTGACGGAAGTCGTGGTTGCGGATGAGCTTGCGCAGATCTTCGTTCTTCGTTGTGTAGTTGAAGAACATGCCCACCGAGTTGGCCGACAGCGGCGGCAGGCCGAGCACCTTGTATCCGCCCTTCTCTGCATTCTTGAGCAGGATCGGACGGTTCTGGATCAGGTAGATGTGGCGATGCTGGAAGTCGAGCTCACCATTGATCGACGACAGCAGGATGCCTTCGACCGCCGAGTTGATCTGCAATTGCATGGTGTCGATGTACGGCAACTGGTTGCCGGCCGTGTCGACCTGCCAGAAGTACGGATTACGCTCCAGCAGCACGCGCGTCGCCGTGCCGGTGTACGGCTCCTTCACCACCCACGGGTCGAGCGTGGGGCGCTCCGGGTTGCTCCAGCGCGAAGCCAGTTCGATATCGCCGCACTTGGCACGCATCAGCGTGCCCCAGTCCTTGACGCTGTTCCGGGCCAACTCGTCGGCGATCTTCGGGTTGTACTTGGGATGGAACTGCGAGCAGTACTTCTTCTGGTAGAAGGTCGGATGCTGGTTGGTCGGCAGCGCCAGTTGCTCGATGAAGCCGAGGTACGGGCCCGCGAACTTGAAGCGCACGGTGTAGTCGTCGATCTTGGTGGTCTCGACGTACTTGTCCTTGACGACGTAGGTCGACAGGGGCGCGGCGAGGAATTCCTTGTTGCCGATGAGATCGTTCATCGAAAACAGGATGTCGTCCGCCGTGAAGGGCGAGCCATCGGACCACTTCGTGCCAGGGCGCAGCTTGAAGGTGTAGGTCGTGCCATCCGGCGACAGCGTCCAGCTCTCCGCCAGGTTGGGCTCGACGTTGTTGAAGTCCATCGTCCAGCGGGTCAGGCCCTGATTGCCGACCATGCGCAGGATGGCGTTGTAGTCGCCGTCGGCGCGCATGGCGGTGCGGAGCTTGCCGCCATAGGTGCCAACGCGGGTGAGCGGCTTGATGACCTGTGGCTGCGCGGGCAGGCGCTTGTCGACAGGTTCGAGCTTGCCTTCCTTGACGAGAGCGGCCAGCTCCGGCGCCTCCTGGTACGCGCTGGCCAGCATCGGCACCAATGCAGCGCCGAGTGCCACCAGCATGCGCCGTTGCGCCACCGATGTGATTGCGAATGACATACCACTTCCTCCTGAGTGTGTGGATCGCCGCTGTGCGGTTCTAGTATTCGTTTGACGTTGTGGGGTCAGATGCCTTGCGGCGGGTAATGGAACTCGCCGCGATAGTTCGATGCATTGCACAGCGGGTACTTGAGCGGCTTGTAGACGGGGTCGGCATCGGCCGCGCGGTCCTGCGTGTAGATGTACATGCGCTGCGCGTCCCACAGCACGATCTCGTCGCGCCCGTCGCCGGTCAGGTCGATCACCTCGGCGCACAGGTCGGGGTGGCCGTCATCGGGGAAGCGCACCACCACCCTGCCCTCGCCATCCATCAGGCCACCATGCGTGACGTTGCCATTGAGCAGCACGAGGTCACGCCCGTCGCCGGTCCAGTTGACCGGCGTAAGCAGGTTGCCGTTGCTGGTCGGTTCGAACTCGTGCAACAGCTCGCCCTTGCAGTCGAATACGTAGACGATGCCCTGGTAGCCCCAATACGTGACCACGCACAGCTCCAGCCCCTTCAGGTCGGGGCGGTAGTTGCCGACGCTCACGCGCTGCACGTGCCCGAGCATGTGCTTCTTGACGATCTCGCCCTGCAGGTTGGCGATCATGAAACCTTCATCGCCCGAGGCAATCGCGATCTGCGGCTCGGCTACGTCCGGGTTCCAGCGACCGATGAGGATTTCGTCGGTATGGTCGGTGGGCACCGGCAGCGTCCACATCAACCGGCCGTCGTCGTCGACCATGTGGTAGCCGACGAACATCTCTTCCTTGCCATCGCCATCGATATCGGCGGTGTAGGGAAAGTGGCCCGTGATGCCTTCGTGGAAGAACCACAGCGGGTTCAGCTCGCTGTCATAGGCCCACACGCGGCTGTAGCGATCCTTGATGAGAATGTCGGTCGGGCGGCCCACGCCGCGCAGATCGGCCATGCGGATGGCGTCGACATTCACGCGATCGAAGGCGTACTTCTTGTACGGCAGGCTGTGCAGCGTGTTGTCGGCCTGCTCCGACTTGGGCGTGGGCACGCTCTTGCGGACCTCGCCCGTGCGGCCGTCGAGGATCATCAGCTTGAAGTCGCGCGACATGATGACCTCATCCACACCGTCGCCGTCGATGTCGCACAGTTGTACAGGCAGGTCGGCTGATAGCAGCACGTGGTCGGGCTCGGTGGAAGGCTCGCCGATCTGCCACAGCACCTTGCCGTCGAGGTCCATGGCCGTCAGGCAACTGATGTGGGCGTAGGCGTCCTTGTAGCCGCGCTTCTGGTGCTGCGCGAAGACGACGAATAGCTCGTCCGTGCCTGTCAGATGGCCAAAGCGGATCTGCCGTGCGCTGCCAAAGTTCTTGAGGTCGAGGGTCTTCCACAGGCGCGGCTGCGGATACTGCGCACGCATGCCGGCAAGCATCAGCGTGTCGATCGCGTCGCGCTCGATCCATTCGGCGTGCTGGGCCGGCGTCATGGTGACCGTCACGTCGGTGTACTGCGCCGGCATGCGCGCGGTGAGCCCCACCTTGCCGTCTGCGTAGCTGGCGTCGCGCACTTCGAGCAGCGGCACGCCGTCGATACTCGCGCGAATCAGCTCACCCGCGCATTCCACGCTCAGCCGGTAGTGCGTGTCGGTGTCGTGGGGGAAATCCGCGGCGGCCAGTTCGATGAAGGCTTCCTGGTCGCGTTTGGCGATGACGGCGCGCCTGCCTTCGAAGCCAAAGAAGTAATGGTGGCGCGCGTGGGTATAACGAAAGACGACGCCCACCGGTGCGGCGGTCGACATGGGGCGCACGGAGGCGCTCAGCGTGTAGTCGCGCCAATTGGTCTGTCCGGTCACCAGCAGCGGCCAGTGGTCGGTGATGGCCATCTGCGGGCGTGTCTGCTCCATGAACTTGCGTCCGCCATCTTCGGTAACGATCCACGTCGGGCCGAGCCAGCCCCACCACACCACCGGGTCATACCACCGCCCCTTGAAGCCTTGCGTGGGGTAGTAGTGGTACTCGCCGATGGCCGAATGCTTGGGATCGAACGGGAACGGCCCGATGGCAAACTCGTTGAAAGACTCCTGCATCACGGTCGTTTCCATCGTCCCCTCCTTGTTTTGATAACGTTATCAATTCGACTTGAATCGGATTGTTAGCGTTATCAGATCGGGTGTCAAGTATCGTTAATCCGGGCAAGCAATCCGGAATGCGACGTATCCGTGGCATCATGCGGGTCGCAACGAACAAAGAGCACGTAAAACGTGCCTCAAAGGGGAAAGGAATCACATTGGCGCGGCAAAGCAGACCCCGCTTCTCCGACGACCCATCTTCTCGCGTCACCATCGGCGAAGTCGCACAGGCGGCAGGCGTTTCGATGCAGACCGTGTCACGGGTCGTCAATGACAACCGCAACGTTTCGGAGAAAACCCGCGAACGCGTACTTGAAGCCATCACGCGGCTGGGCTACCGCCCCAACCTGCTGGCCCGCCGCTTTACCAGCGGCCGCACGCACACGCTGGGTGTCATCGGCTTCAACCTCGGTTTCATCAGCACCGATCTGCACCAGGGGATGGCGCGCGAGGCCGCGGCGCGCGGCTATTCATTGCAACTGAAGACGCTGTCGGACCTGACCGTCGAGCACGTCGAAGAAACGCTGCTCTCGCTGATGGACCAGCGCATCGAAGGCATCCTGTGGGCGATCCCGGACACCCTGCGCAACAGCGAGTGGCTGAGCGAAGGTGTGCTGGCACGCGTGACGGTGCCGATGGTGTTCCTGTCGTTTCAGCCTCGGCATGGCATTACGAGCATCGGCTTCGACAACTTCGAATGCGGCCGGCTGGCGACCCAACACCTGATCGCATCGGGCCGCAAGCGTGTGGCGCATATTTCCGGCCCGCAGGACTGGTGGGTTGCGCGCGAACGCGTACGTGGCTGGCGCAGTGCGCTGCAACGCGCCGGTTTGCCTGCGCCCGACACATATATCGCCGCCGGCAACTGGCTACCCGAATCCGGTCAGTCCGCGCTCAATGCCCTGCTCGACCGCTCGCCCGACATCGACGCCATCTTTGTCGCCAACGATCGCATGGCGCTCGGCGCCCTGCTCGCCGCGCACGAACGCAAGCTGAATATTCCGCGCGATGTCGCCATCATCGGCGTGGATAACATCCTGGAAAGCTCGTGCTTCTTCCCGCCGCTGACTACGGTGCGGCAGGACAAGTCCCGCCATGGGGAGATCGCTGTCGAAGCCCTGGTGCGACGCGTCACCGCGCGTCATGACAAAAGCATCGACACCCTGGACGATCTGCCGCGCCTGGCCCAGGACGTGATTGTGCGGCAGTCGGCAAGTTAGGCCGGCGCCGCCTTCAGTGGCGGCCCCATCGGGCGAGGCCGTCAGCCGATCACTCCCCCTTGTCCCAGCGCGCCGCCGCCGCGTCGTCGCTCTCGCGAGCATCGACCCACCGCGCGCCCTGCGCGGTTTCTTCTTTCTTCCAGAAAGGCGCCCGGGTCTTGAGATAGTCCATGACGAACTCGCAGGCTTCGAAGGCCGCGCCGCGGTGACGCGAGGCAACGCCGACGAACACAATGCGATCGCCCGGCAGCAGGCGGCCGACGCGATGGATGACGCGCACCCCCAGCAATGGCCAGCGCCCCTGCGCCTGTTCGATGATGTCGGCGAGCGATTTCTCGGTCATCCCGGGATAGTGCTCCAGCGTCATCGCGCGGATCGCCTCTGCGCCCTCTCCGCCGCGCACCACGCCGACGAAGCTTGCCACCGCCCCCGCGCCTGCGACGTCGGTGAGCGCGCCAATCTCAGCGCCGACGTCGAAGTCGCCCTTCTGCACGCTCACGCTCACGTCAGCCTCCGGTCACGGGAGGGAAGAAGGCGACTTCGTCACCGTCGGCGAGCATATTCGCGCCAGTGACGAGCGACTGATTCACCGCTGCGCGCACCGATCCGCGCGACAGCGGCTGCCATTGTTCGCCACGTGCGATGAGCAGCGCGCGAAGGCTGTCGACAGTCGCACCGGCCTCCAGCGCAATGCGTTCGCGTTCAACGCCCAGCGCTTCGCGCAGGCTGGCAAAGAACAATACGGTGACATTCACAGACTTACTCCTCGAACGACAGGTAGGTGACCATGTCGCCGCGCGCAATGGTCGTGTCCGGCGGATTGCTGACGAACCCATCCGCCCAGGCGCAGGAGGTCAGCACACCGCTGCCCTGGCTCGGGTAGAGATCCAGCCCGCCTTGTGCGTTGCGGCGCACGCGCAGGAATTCGCGGCGCGGGTCGGCACGCTTCCATTCAAAGTCGGCGCGCAGGGTCAGCGGCGCATGCGGCGCTTCGGTCACGCCCTGGCGACGGCGGAGATAGGGTCGCACCAGCGTGAGGAACGTGACGAAGCTCGACACCGGATTGCCGGGCAGACCGATGAATGCCGCCTGCCCAACGCTGCCAAAGGCAAAGGGCTTGCCCGGTTTGATGGCGACTTTCCAGCTCTCCAGCCGCCCTTCGGCTTCGACGGCGGCCTTGACGTGGTCTTCCTCTCCCACCGACACGCCACCACAGGTGATGACGACGTCAGTGCTGCGCGACGCCGTGCGCAGCGCCTCGCGCGTGGCGTCGATGTTGTCGCGCACGATGCCGAAGTCTTCGACGGTGCAGCCCATGCGCTCGAGCAGGCCGCGCAGCATGTAGCGATTGGAGTTGTAGATGGCGCCCGGCTTGAGCGGCTCGCCGGGTTCGGTCAGTTCATCGCCAGTGAAAAACACCGCCACACGCAGGCGGCCATGCACGATCAGCGAGGGTTGCCCCAGCGACGCGGCAAGGCCCACATCCGCCGCCGACAACTCATGGCCGGCAGGCAGCACGACAGCCCCGCGAGCGATATCGCTGCCGGCGCGGCGCACATTGACACCCACGCGGACGCCTTCTTCAAAGATGACATCGTCGCCTTCGGTGCGGCAGCGCTCCTGCATGACGACGGTGTCCGCTCCGGGAGGAATCGGGGCACCGGTGAAGATGCGCGCAGCGGTACCGGGGCGCAGCGCCGAGGGTACGCTGCCCGCGGGCACGCGCTGGCTCACCGGCAGGCGTGTGCCGGCAGTTGGTACGTCCGCCGCGCGAACGGCGTAACCGTCCATGGCCGAATTGTCGGCCGGCGGAACATCCATGTCGGCCTGCAGGTCGTGCGCCAGCACGCGGCCGGTGGCGGCGTAGATGGGCACGCGCTCCAGCGGCGTGGGGCTGGCCGCGCCCAGCAGGCGCGCGGCGGCTTCTTCAAAACTCAACATCCGTATTGTCTCCTGGCGCTCGTGGCGCCTTTATCTGGCTGGCGTATGGCGGTCGCGTGTATGCACCGCGCAGCCCATGCTCCGATTGTAGCGGCCCCTGCACACAGGCGTCGGGGCCGGTTGGCGATTGCAGAAATTACACGTCCATCGAATCACATTGCGCCAGTCTCGCGCGTGCCGTCGATCGGATTGCGGCACATGGCGGCCTGCTGGCGGCAAATGGCGAACACGGCATACGTCTTGCAAAGGGAGCGCTCAAGTCCTAAACCTGAAAATCTTCCGCCCCGCTTCGGAGGTCCAATGCCTCACCCGATCTGCGAGCCCCGCGCCCCCCGCGCAGTCTGTCCCCGGTCCCGGTCATGACCGAGCGCGCCGGCCCCGTCGCGTCCGCCTTCGCCACGCTCGCCACCTGCCGGCAGCGCACGCTGGCGCTCTGCGAAGGGCTGTCCGACGCTGACATGACGGTGCAGTCCATGGACGACGCCAGCCCGGCAAAATGGCATCTGGCGCATACCAGTTGGTTCTTTGAAGAGTTCATCCTGCAGCCGCGCGTGGCGGGTTATGAGGTCTTCGACCGGCGTTTCCGCTATCTCTTCAATTCGTATTACGAGCAGGTCGGCGCACGCCATCCGCGCCCGCGCCGGGGCATGCTCACGCGCCCGACGCTGGCGGAGGTCCACGCCTATCGCCAACACGTGGACGCTGCACTCGGTCGCCTGTCCAGAGCCCAGCCCTCGTTGGATATCGTCAACATTGTCCGCCTGGGCATCGCCCACGAAGAACAGCACCAGGAACTGATCCTCACCGACCTGCTTCATCTGTTCGCGCAGAATCCGCTGCGCCCGGCATTGCGCGACGCAGCACCTCGCGCCGCCAGCTCGATGCGGCCGATGCACATGCATGCATTCGAAGGCGGCCGCGTGCGCGTCGGACATGCCGGCGAGGGCTTTGCATTCGATTGCGAAGGTCCGGCGCACGATGTGTTACTACAACCTTTTGCGCTCGCATCCAGACCGGTCAGCAATGGCGAGTGGACGGCATTCATCAGCGATGGAGGCTATCGCACGCCGACGCTGTGGCTCTCCGACGGATGGGCCCGCGTCCAGGCCGAGGGCTGGCAGGCGCCGCTGTACTGGCGAGAAATCGACGGCGCATGGCAGACCATGACGCTGCACGGCGAATGCTCGCCCACACCCAGCGCACCGGTATGCCACATCAGCTATTTCGAGGCCGATGCGTTTGCCCGCTGGGCCGGCAAGCGACTGCCGACCGAATTCGAATGGGAGTGCGCGGCCGTGGCGCAAGCGGGTGACGCCGACGCTGGCCAGTTCGCCGACGATGGGCATTGGGTGCCGCACGCCGATCAAACACAATCGCCGCTGGAAAATCTGTTCGGCGGCGCATGGGAATGGACCGCCAGTGCCTTCGCCCCCTACCCGCGCTTTGCGGCGGCGCCGGGCGCGGTCGGTGAATACAACGGCAAGTTCATGTGTGGCCAGTTCGTGCTGCGCGGCGGATCATGCGCCACGCCCCGCGGACATGTGCGGCCAACCTATCGCAATTTCTTCCCCCCGCATGCGCGCTGGCAGTTCAGCGGCGTTCGATTGGCTGAGGATCGTTCATGACCTTCGCACACCCTTCGCTGCACCACGAGCCGATGCCCCCGTTCATCGGCGGCACGCCCGTGCACCTCGCCGACACCTTCGCACATGACGTACTGGAAGGTCTGTCACTGCCCGAGAAGAGCATTCCGCCGACATGGCTGTATGACGCCACGGGTTGCGAACTGTTCGAAGCCATCACCGATCTGCCCGAGTACTATCCCACGCGCACGGAGATCGGCATTCTGCGACGCTGCGTGGGCGAGATTGCCGAGGCGGTCGGCCCGGGTGCGGTGGTCGTGGAGATCGGCAGCGGTTCGAGCCGTAAGACGCCCTTGCTGCTGCACGCGCTGGAGTCGCCGCAGGCCTATGTACCGATCGATATCGCCGATGATTCGCTGGTCGGTGCCATTCCGCCATTGGCGGCACGGTTCCCGCAGATACGGTTCTACCCGACGGTGGGCGATTTCCGGCGCCCTCTCGTGCTGCCGTCGGCCTTGCGTGATTTCAGCGGCCGCCACCTGGGCTTCTTCCCCGGTTCCACCATCGGCAACCTGCGGCCGCACGAGGCCGAGGAGTGCCTGGCCAACATCCGCGCCACGCTGGGACGGCACGCGCTGCTGGTGCTCGGCGTCGACATCACGCGCGACCCGGCCGTGCTGCTGCCGGCCTATGACGACGCGCAGGGCATCACGGCGCACTTCAATCTGAACCTGCTCGCGCGCATCAATCGCGAATTGGATGGCAACTTCGACCTCCATCGCTTCCGGCACATGGTGCGCTACGACCATCGGCGTCCGCGCATCGAAATGCATCTCGTATCGACGAAGGATCAACACGTCCGCGTATTGGGGCAGGAGTTCCGGTTTGCCGAAGGCGAAACCTTGCATACGGAAAACTCATACAAATACCGCCTGACCGAACTGGCACCGGTGGCTCGCGCGTCGGGCTGGATGACGGAAAATGTGTGGACCGACCCGGATGCCCGTTTCGCGGTGATGCTGCTCAGCGCAATGGACTGACGCGGCAGCGAGCCTGTCATGGCCTGGGCTTGTCCAGTCCGGGCGTACCGCGCAGATCGGTGTCTTGCTGGCCGCTCTCGATATCGTCCTGCGCCTGGCGGATATCCGGGCGAGGCGGCTGTGGCTTTTCGACGTCCTGGTCACGCTCGTGGGGCAGCTTGGGAGATTCACGCGAAGGATCGGGCTTGCCGCCCGTCTTCACCCGCGTAAGTTGGCTATCGTGCGGTTGTGCCATGGGAACTCCGTGAAGGGATGCGGACCATTCCGCTCCCGGAGCCCGGCAAGAGACGTGCCGTCGACAATTGACTCGCGCCCGGGCGTCCCATGATCCACACTGATTCAGGCACGCATCGTGCTGGACTCACGTCGAAGCATCTGTTTTCGAGCAGCCTCATCCAAAAACTCACTGGAGGTCTTTCCATGCGAACTCGCCAACTGCTTCTTCCCGTTTTCGCGCTGGCCGCTTGCATCAGCCTGGCCGCTTGCAACAAGAGCAGCGATACGGGCACAGCCCCGACCGATTCCGGCGCAGCTACCTCTCCGCCCGAAGCGCCCGCCGCACCGCCTCCGGCGCCGCCGGCCGATGCGTCGCCACCGGGGGCTGACATGTCGCCGCCCGCCGCGGACTCCGCGTCGTCGGCTGCCAGTAGCTGACAGGGTGCCGTCAGGCATCCCGGGGGATCGCCTGATCCGCCAGACAAAAAGAAAGCGTGCCGAGAGCACGCTTTCTTTTTGCGCGGTTGCGCCTGAACGACATCAACCAAAGACGCACTCCACCCGACGCGCCCAATGCCGATGCTGGTACATCGCTTCGACGAGCGCATACAGCACGCTGCCATCGTCCGCGCCCGACGCCACGATGACGCCGATATCCTCACCGTCTTCGGGCATCGCCGATGAGGCGCAGAAGACAATGAACTCGAGCAACGGTGCGGACTCGCCAAACAGCGCCACCGTCTTGCGATGACGATATGCCTCCACCAGCATCGCCAAGGCCATCGATGAACGCTCCAGCGTCTGGATGCTGTCCTCGCCGCCGGGCACGCAGATGGCATCGAACATGTCCGAACTCACATCGGCCAGCGCGTAGCTTGCAACCAGGGGGATGCCGCCGGACCCGGCCAGTACGCTCTCCGCTGGCGAGACGATCGACACTTGCGCCCCGACGGCTTCGAGCCCTTCCTTCAGTGCCGAGACATCGTCGACATTGACGCCGTCGGCCGCCAGCAAGGCAACGTGCTGGCCTTCGAGTGGCGCCTCGATGATCTCGTCTTCGTCCGTTTCGTCGTCGGCCAGGTCTCTCACGACGATGTCATTTTCTTCATCGTCCAGCACAAAGGTCTGTTCGGGGCCTTCGGACTCGCTCCAGTCGTCCTGGGCAGCAATGCGCGCCTGTGGGGCAAACCGTTCGCCAGTGGCGAACAGGGGTAGAAGACGTATGAAGGGGTGCGAGGCGGCCTTGCCTTTGCCGATCCCCGGCGCGCGGGGACCCACATCGCGCATGAATGATTCGCGGGCCGCACTGGCGGTTCGTGGGGATGATGAATGCGTTTTCATTTTTGTTCTTCGGCGCGACCGCGCCGCTCCTTCTTCAAGAAACGATGCCCGGCCGGCGAAGCGAGCTGCGCTCCGCGGGCCAGGCATCCGGTCACAAGCGTCCCATCAGCAGCAGGACGACCACGACCACCAGCACGACGCCAAGAATGCCGCTGGGGCCGTACCCCCACGCGGAGCTGTATGGCCATGCGGGGAATGCGCCGATCAATAACAGGATCAGCAGAATCAGCAAGATGGTTCCGAGCGACATGTGGATCTCCTTCTCATAGTGCTGCGGCGACACAGTGCTGCGATGGGCCCGGCCGTTGACCGATCGGGACTCACCATTCATACAGCGAACCACGTGCCAGTTCGGCCCGCGACGACAAACAACATATGAATCAATGAGTTGTCGGAGATTGAAGTTTTTTCAGCCAAGCGTGGGCGTCTGTATTTTTTACTCTGAGCGGCAGAACAGAATGCACGCGGCGGGCTTGCCTACTCGACTGCGTTCATGCCGAACGCATGCCGGTTCCGGCCGGCGAAGCGTGTTCGGCTTGCGCGGAATGGGCGGACGTGCGTGGTAACGAGGTGGTCGGGCGACGGGGTGCCTTGGCATGCGCGGCACTCTTGCGCCGTCGTTGGCGACTGTGTTCGCCGGACTCGGCTTCCATCAACTGCGCGAGCCCGCGAAGCGGACGCACGTGCTCGCACACAGCCTTGAATATCGCCATGAGCGGCGCGCCGAGCACGAGTCCGGCCGGCCCCCACAGCCAGCCCCACAACAGCATGCCGAGAAAGATGCTGGTCGTATCGATCCGCGCGGTGAAGCTCTGCAACCACACCGTGATGAGATTGCCGACAACGGCGGCGATCGCCAGCGAGACAAGCGCCGGGGCCAGCGCGGCGCCCAGCGCATCGAACTGCACGAGGCCCGCAAGCAATGCGGCGATGGCAACGATGCCCGCACCGAAGTAAGGGATGAAGTGCGCGCCGGCCACCGCCACAGCCCACATCATGGCATTGGGCATGCCAAGCGCGTGGAACGCAAACCCGGTCACGAGGCCCTGCATGATGTTGGTGACACACAGCACGAGCAGCGTGCTCTGGATACGCGAACCCATCGCATCGATCATCCGGATGATGGACTTCTTGTGGCTGATGGTGCGCCCGATGATGCGCAACAGCCGCCGCTTCATCAGCTCGCCGGAGGACAGCAGGAAGAACGCGAGGAAGCTCACCACGATCAACTGGAAGAAGAACATCAGCGCGCCGGCCGAACCAGTGAGCAGGAAGTTGCGCAGATTGGTGGCCGACGATTCGGCCCGCACGCTGAGTTGCGAGCGCGGCGCAGCATCGCCCGTGACCGACGTGGCGGCACGCTCCAGCCGGGTGGCGGCACGTTGTGCGTCGCGCAAGGCCGAGAAATTGCCGACCCGCATGCGCTCGATCCGGCTGGCGGCTTTTTCTGCCATCTCCGGCATCTGTTGCACGATGCTGATGACGTTGTCCTGTATGGCGTAACTAAGGAGTACGCCGCCCCCCCACAGCACCGCAATGACCAATGTCGCGCCCACTGCGCGTGGCACGCCATAACGGCACAGCCGCCGCACGATCGGATTGCACACCAGCGCAAGGACAATGCCGAAGGTGACGGGCACGAGAAAAGGCCGTGCCCAGTACAAGAAGAACAGGCTCGCCATGACCGCCAGGGCGACGAGCGACAATGTGGCTGCCGGAGGCAGGGCATGAATGCGGACGCGCCGCAGTGCTGGCAGTGCGCGGAGGGAGTCGGCCTCGGGCATTTGGGCCGTGGAGTGCGGGCCCGGTTCGGGTCGGTACATGGGTGTGGGTCCGGGGCTCGCCGCCGGCGCCATCGCCGGCCAGGCGACCTCACGCCCGAATCTGCAATTTTCGTTCCCGGGGTCGACCGTTTTCGCCGGTCATATCGCTCACTTCGCGGAATTCGGCTGGCCTGGCCGCTGGCGCACCGTGGGCCCATGCGGCGCGCGGACCTACGTGTTGGAGGCGGAGTTCCACCAACCGGCGATAGAGAACGACGGCGCCTCTGCGCAAGCTCGGTCGTCAGCGGCTTTCGAGATAGTCGCTGGTCGCGGCCAGCCAGCGCTCCAGATCGTCGCGGACCTGCTCGGCCGCGCGAGGGATTTCGCCTGGCTCGGGGCGTTTACCTCTTTCGAACTCGGCGATCACGTTGTAAACGCGCTTGATACCGTCCTGCAATTGTTGGTAGCTCGCGTGAAACGCCGCATGCTCGGCGTCCTTGATATCAGCCATCGCACCATTCCCCTTTGTGTGGAATGGGATGAGAACCGCATGAAGCATGCCGTCGGCTCGCGGCGGGGGCGAGGCAGGGGATGCGCGAAAGACCGATCGCGCACTTCGATGGACGAAAAAAAAGCGCAGCCTACATCGGCTACGCCTTTTTTATGCGCGACGCGCCAGGGCGCGTCAGCGGGTGCTACACAGACTCAGGCAGCTTCCACGCCCAGCGCCTTGATGGCGGCGGACAGGCGGCTCTTGTGACGAGCGGCCTTGTTCTTGTGGATGATCTTCTTGTCAGCGATGCTGTCGATCACGCTCACGGATTGTTGGAAGACTTGCTGTGCTGCAGCCTTGTCACCTGCCTCGATAGCCTTGCGAACGGCCTTGACCGCGGTACGCAGGCGGGAACGCAGGCTGGCGTTGTGGTCGCGCGCAGCCAACGCTTGACGCGCGCGCTTACGGGCTTGTGCCGAGTTGGCCATATGACGATTCCGGTTCAGTTAAAACGAAAGCCGCGTAGTTTAATGGCAACAGCAGGGGAATGCAAGTCCTGCAAAGGGTGGGCTTTTTCACACGGGGCGGGCCGTCGTGGCTATCATGCAGCCCCATCCCCGCCATATCTACGGTAGCGCCGCGACGGCGCCGCGCATTCTACGTGAATCTGCTCAAAGCACTGGCCACCATCAGCGGCCTGACCTTCCTGTCCCGCATTCTTGGCCTCGTGCGCGAAATGCTGATCGCCAGTCTTTTCGGCGCCGGCACGTACACCGATGCGTTCAACGTCGCTTTCCGCCTGCCGAACCTGCTGCGCCGCCTTTTCGCCGAAGGGGCCTTCTCGCAGGCCTTCGTGCCGATCCTGTCCGAATACAAGAACAAGCGCCCGCACGATGAGACGCGCGCGCTGGTCGATCACGTGACCACGCTGCTGGGCATCGTGGTGTTCATCGTGACGCTGATCGGCATGATTGCCGCGCCGTTGGTGATCCATCTCACGGCCGGCGGTTTCGCGCAGACGCCGGGCAAGTTCGCGCTGACGGTGGAGCTGACGCGCATCACGTTCCCGTACATCTTTTTCCAGGCGCTCACCGCGCTGGCGGCCGGCGTGCTCAATACGTGGAGCCGTTTTTCGGTACCGGCCTTCACGCCGACCCTGCTCAACGTGAGTTTCATCGTCATGGCGCTGTTTGCCGCGCCCTATTTCGACGAACCGGTCCGCGCGCTGGCCTGGGCGGCGTTCATCGGCGGCGTGCTGCAATTGCTCTTCCAGTTGCCGTCGCTGGCGCGCATCGGGATGCTGCCGCGCTTTTCGATCAACCTGCGCGACCCCGGCGTGATCCGCATCCTTAAACTGATGGCGCCCGCCACGCTGGGCGTGTCGGTGGCGCAGATCAGTCTGCTCATCAACACCAGCTTCGCGTCGTACCTACCCAATGGCAGCGTGTCGTGGCTCAACTATGCAGACCGGCTGATGGAGTTCCCCACCGGCATCCTGGGCGTGGCGCTCGGGACGATCCTGCTGCCCAGTCTCTCCAAGCTCAACGCCAGCCAGCAGCATGACGAGTTCTCCGCCATGCTCGACTGGGGCCTGCGCCTGGCCCTGCTGCTGACTTTGCCTGCGGCGGTGGCGATGGCGGTGATCGGCGTGCCGCTGGTGGCCACGCTGTTCCAGCACGGCGCCTTTCACGCGCAGGACGTTCTGCAGACGCGCATGGCGCTCGCCGCCTATGCGGTCGGCCTGTCGGGGCTGATCCTGGTGAAGATCCTGGCGCCCGCCTTCTACTCGCGACAGGACATCCGCACGCCATTGAAGATCGCGCTCGTCACGCTGACCGCGACGCAACTCATGAACGTGCTGTTCGTGCTCGTCGGACCGCTGCGCCATGCCGGTCTGGCGTTGTCGATCGGGCTGGCGGCGTCACTCAATGCGGCCCTGCTCTATCGCGGCCTGCGCGCACGCGGGGCCTACGTGCCGCACGCTGGCTGGGGCGCGTTCTTCGGCAAGCTGCTCGTGGCGCTGCTGGCGATGGGGGCCGTGCTGTGGCTCGTCATGGGGACCGAAGCCAGTTGGCTGCAGGGGGCAACGCTTGCGCGGGTGGCGCGCCTGTCGATGGTGGTGGTGGCCGGCGCGGCGACGTACTTCGCCGTACTGTTTGCGTTGGGCTTCCGCCTGCGCGATTTCCGCCGCCGGGTAGTCTGAAATGGCCGGTTCTTGCTTGCAGCCAGGGGCACGGCACCACTGCCCGGTTACAATCGGCCGGTGATGCGACCCATGATATCCCGCCCCGCCCGCACGCTTGCGGCCCTGCTGAGTGCATTCGCCATCGCCGCGTGCAGCACGACACCCGACTATCCGCCCGCACCGGAAGGCTTCTACCGCGTGCAAAGCGGCGACACGCTCTATCGCATTGCCACCGACAACAAACGTTCGGTGGCTGAACTGGCCCGCTGGAACGACATCAAGGACACCTCCAGCATCGAAGTCGGCCAACTGGTGCGCGTGGTGCCGCCGGCGGGCAATGCGAGCGCGAGCAGTTCATCGAAGGCCAGTTCGTCCTCGGCCCGGGCCGCTTCGTCGTCATCGCGCGCAACACAGGCAAAACCGACGCCGAAGCCCACGCCTGCGCCAGCGACGCGGTTGGCATTGATATGGCCGGCCACGGGCAAGGTCATCGCCAGTTTCGACGGCGCCGCACGCAAAGGCATCGACATCGCCGCGGCGGAAGGCAGCGACGTGAAAGCCGCGGCGGCTGGCCGCGTCACCTACGCCGGCACAGGCCTGCGCGGCTACGGCAATCTGCTCATCATCAAGCACGACGCCGACTACATCACCGTCTATGCACACAACAAGGCGCTGCTGGTGAAGGAAGGCGAAACCATCCGCCAGGGCCAGCGCATCGCCACCGTGGGCAACACTGACGCCGATCGCGTGAAGCTGCATTTTGAGCTCCGCTACAAAGGCGAGCCGATCGATCCATCCAAGTACCTGCCGCAGTCCGACGGTTGAACCGGGCGGACGTCGACGTCGCCGCGTCACAATTCGACACACGTTTTTTCATGGCGCGTCGTGCAAGCATGTTCTACAGTCAGACGCAGACCACTTGAATATCGGGTATCCGCCACGACATACGTGACGATATGAAAACCATGACCCCGCAACTCCGTGACGTTCGCGTTGCCGCCCCGGCAGGCTTCCTGCCGAACGGTGTGCACGCCATTCTCGAATCGATGGATTAGCCTTTCTACCAAACAGGCAGGAAGGCGCGTACCCGTGCAGCCTTCCGGCAGACAAGACAGGAACCCCGGTTGGCGCGAGCCCCCGGGGTTTTTTGTTGTTCCTGTCATGCCGGCCGACCCGGCAGTTGGAGAGAACCGATGTACCGCTACGACAAGCAGATCGCCGCAATTACCACCCGCCGGAGCGGGACGCGTGCGCGCGCGTCGTATTCGTCTGCGCGTTGGCGCACCTGCCCTGCACCGGCTGGATTGCATCGCTAGAGCCGCCCTCGCCTCGTGTGCGGGCGGTTCCCGTTACGAGACAGAAATGAGGGCATCATGAAAGCTACATCGCACAACCTTCCCCGCGACAAGGTTCGCAACATCGGCATCATTGCGCACGTCGACGCCGGCAAGACCACCACGTCCGAACGCATCCTGTTCTACACAGGCGAGAATCACCGCATGGGCGAAGTCCATGACGGGCGCGCGACGATGGACTTCGATCCGCAGGAAGTGAAGCGCGGCATCACCATCAACAGCGCTGCCACGACGGTCTTCTGGCGCGACCACAAGATCAACCTGATCGACACACCCGGCCACATCGATTTCAACATCGAAGTGAACCGCTCGCTGCGCGTGCTCGACGGCGCCGTGGTGGTGTTCGACGGCGTGGCTGGCGTGGAGCCGCAGACCGAGACCAACTGGCGCCTGGCCGACAAGTACCACGTGCCGCGCATTGCGTTCATCAACAAGCTCGACCGCACGGGCGCGGATTTTTCGCGCGCGGTCGACATGATCCGCGAGCGCCTTGGTGCGACGCCGGCGGTGCTGCACGTGCCGATTGGTGCGGAAGGCGAATTCCGTGGCGTAGTCGACGTGCTGCGACGACAGGCGCTGCTGTGGCCCTCGGACAAAGCGGACCGACCGGTGGAAATCACCGCCGTGCCGGCCGAACTGGTCGAGCGCATGGAAGCCGCACGCGCTGTGCTGCTGGAACTCATCGTCGAACAAGATGATGCGGCACTGGCCGAGTACCTCGAAGGGCGCGAGCCAAGCATAGAGGCGCTGCAAGCCTGCCTGCGACGCGGGACCATCGCCGGCGCATTCGTACCGGTGCTGGCCGGCTCGGCGTTCAAGAACCGTGGCATCGAGCCGCTGCTCGACGCTGTTGTCGACGACTTGCCGTCGCCAGACGACGTGGCGTCCGACATTGGCGACGATGCGGGCGCTCCGCTGGCTGCGCTCGTGTTCAAGCTGATCGCCGATGAGCACGGCCAGTTGTCGTTCGTGCGGGTCTATCGCGGCACTTTGCGTGTCGGCGACACGGTACTGAACGCCACCACCGACAAGCGCGAGCGGGTGTCGCGGCTGTATGAGATCCACGCCGACAAGCGACGCGAGATCGATGCCGTCGAAGCCGGCGGCATCGCGGCGATCGTCGGCGTGAAGGATGCGGCCACGGGCGACACGCTGTGCGATCCAGCACACCGCATCGTGCTGGAGCAGATCGCGGCACCCGAGCCAGTGATCGACATCGCCATCGAGCCCAAGACGCAGGCCGACCAGCAGCATCTGGCCCACGGGCTGCAGGCCTTGCTGCGCGAAGACCCGAGCCTGCACATGCGCTACGACGCCGAATCGGGCCAGACGATCCTGTCCGGCATGGGCGAATTGCAGCTCGAGGTGAAACTCGAAGACCTGCGCGCGCGCCACGGCGTGGAAGTCATCACCGGCAAGCCGCAGGTCGCGTACCGCGAGACGGTCACGCGCAGCACCACGGTACGTCATCTGCACCGCAAGCAAAGCGGCGGCCCCGGGCAGTACGCCGAGGTCGAACTGTCGGTCGAGCCGCTGGAACGGGGCGCTGGCGTTCAGTTCGAAAGCCGTGTCGTGGGTGGCGCCGTGCCGCGCGAGTTCATCCCGGCAGTTGAAGCTGGCGTCAACAATGCCGTGCGCATGGGTGTGATTTCCGGTCACCCGGTGGTGGACGTGAAGGTCACGCTGCTCGATGGCAGCCACCACGAGCGCGATTCGTCGGCGATGGCGTTCGAGATCGCTGCGGCCACGGCGTTCCGCAGTGCGATGCGACAAGCGGCGCCGGTGGTACTCGAACCGGTGATGGGCGTGGAAGTGACGACGCCGACGGACCACGTCGGCGATGTCATCGGCGACCTGAACCGCCGACGCGGCACCATCCGTGCGCAGGAGGCTCGCGGCAACGCGGCCGTCATCGACGCCCAGGTGCCGCTGCAGGAGATGTTCGGCTACATCGGACAATTGCGTGCGCTCACTTCAGGGCGCGCCCAGTTCACCATGCAGTTCGATCACTACGCGCCTGCGCCAGCAACGTTACAGAAGCAATTGATCGCCGCGTAAGCAAATGTTCCACCCAGGAAGGGGCCTTCGGGTCCCTTTTTTTCAGGCGCGCGCCCGATGGCTCAGGATGCGGCGGCGCGTGCCGCGCGCGTACGAGGCCCAGCCCAGCCAGTGCCAGCGTGCCGCCATGCACAGGCCGCGCACCCATTCGTCGGCCATGTAACCCAGCCAGATACCGGGCAGCCCCAGGCCGAAGTGCACGCCGAGCAGCCACCCGAGCCCGGCGCCGAAGACGAACACCGATACGGCACTGATCTTGACCGGAAAACGCGCGTCGCCCGATGCCCGCAGTCCGCTCGTGATGATGGTGTTGAGACTGCGGCCCGGCTCCAGCACCAGCTCGATCCAGACGATGACGCCGACGAGCGCGATGATTTGCGGGTCGCGCGATACGTGCGCCACCGCCGCCGGCGTGATGAAGAAGCTGGCCAGCGCGCACAGGAACATCACCGTAAAGCCCCACGCAACGGCACGCAGCATGAGCCGGTTGGCTTCCTTGAAGCGCCCGCCACCGATGAGGTGACCGATGACGATCTCCGTGCCGAAGCCGACGGAATTGACGAACAGCGCCACCAATTGCACCGATTGCCACACATAAGTGTGCGTGGCCAGTGCGGCGGCCCCCATGCTGCCGACCATTGCCACCGTCATGATGAAGCTCACGCGGTAGGCGACTTTTTCGCCGGCACCGGGCAAGCCGATATGAAGGATTCCCTTGAGCGCGTGAGTATCCGGGCGAAGACAATCGACGATGCCCGGCTGAACGCCCAGCTTGCTTTGCCAGCCCTGCCATAGCAACACGAGCGCAATCAGGCGCGACACGATCATCGCGATGGCAAGACCCGTCAGGCCAAAGCCGCCCCAGTCGCCGATGCCAAACATGAGCGGGAAACCCATCAGCACCTGCGCCACGTTCATCAGCAACACTATGCGCATCGACACGCGCGTATAAGTGTAGGCACGCAGCACGGCGATCATGGTCATCGCCACCGAATCCGCCGCCAGCGCCAGGGCGAGCAGGCCGAGGTACGGCACGCCGAGCGCGAACAGTTCGCCCGGCAAGTGCAGCGCGGTCAGTATCTGCGTGGCGCCAAGACCGACCAGCAAAGCCGTCACGACGCCGACCCACACCGCCGCCGACAGCCCCGCCAATGCCACGCGTCCGGCGCCGATCCGGTCGCCCGCACCGTGATGCTGGGTGACCACGACACTGGTACCGATACTGGCCACGCGGAAGACGATCTGCAGCGCACCGACGATCTGGTTGGACACGCCATACGTGGCGACGGCACCGTCCGAGAGGCGGCTCGCCATCCACAGACCGAGCAGCCCGATCAGGGCCATGAAAAGGTTTTCGACGAAGATCGGCCAGGTAATGCCGACCATATTGAGGCGGGAGGAGGAGTGCGACATGAATGCAACGATGCAGTAACACTGCTATCTTAACAGTTTGTCTGACATTTCTGGCTGCGCCCGATAGGCCTTGTCAGCATCCTCTTTTTCTTTCACACACGATAACGAGAGACATTTCCATGTTCCCAGACCTCAAAGGTAAACGCGTTCTGATCACCGGTTCATCGCAGGGCATCGGCCTTGCCACCGCCCGCCTCTTTGCCCGCGCGGGCGCGAAAGTCGGCCTGCATGGCCGCAAGGCTCCCGCCAATATCGACGAGATCATTGCCGGCATGCGCGCAGAAGGCGGCGACGCGGCATTCTTCGCGGCTGATCTGACCGCCTCGGACGCCTGCCAGCGGCTGGTCGATGAGTTCGTGGCGAAATTCGGCGGTATCGACGTGCTCATCAACAACGCTGGCGGCCTGGTCGCCCGCAAGCCGCTGCCCGAGATCGACGACACGTTCTACGACGCAGTCATGGATGCCAACATCCGCTCGGTCGTGATGACCACCAAATTCGCGCTGCCCCACCTGGCGGCCGCCGCCAAGGCATCAGGCCAGACCAGTGCCGTCATCAGCACCGGATCGATCGCCGGTCACACCGGAGGCGGCCCCGGCGCCGGCCTGTACGGCGCGGCAAAGGCCTTCCTGCACAACGTGCACAAGAACTGGGTCGATTTCCACACCAAGGACGGTGTGCGTTTCAACGTCGTGTCACCCGGCACGGTCGACACCGCGTTCCACGCCGACAAGACGCAGGACGTGCGTGACCGCATCTCGACTGGCATCCCGATGGGCCGTTTTGGCACCGCCGAAGAAATGGCGCCGGCATTCCTGTTTTTTGCCTCGCACATGGCAAGTGGATACATCACCGGGCAGGTGCTGGACATCAACGGCGGACAGTACAAGCACTGACCGCATGATGTGAGGATTGCGACGCTTCTCACCCACGAAAAGCCCGGTTTTCCGGGCTTTTTTCTCTCCGGTCGAAAGAAACGTCCGAATGGAACATTGGCATTATCCGATTTCCACCCTAGGCTTCGGAGCTAGCCATCAGATTGACTGGTTGCATTGATCCAGAGCAGCCGTCAAGACCTGCAGCACGACGAACATTCGGCCCGAACCGGCGCGAGCCGATCGGGTAATTCATTGCAAGGGGAGAAACATGGCAGTCACCATCGATTCGCTGAAGGCGAACTATCTGGACGTTCTGAAGAACAAGTACGTCGCCTTCCAGGGGCGCGCCAGCCGTGCCGAATTCTGGCAATTCGCACTGGTCAACTTCATCATCAGCATTGTCCTGGCCATCATTGACAGCATCATCGGCATGACGATCCTGGAAGTGATTTTCTCCCTGGCCGTGCTGCTGCCGGGCCTGGGCCTGACGGTACGCCGCCTGCATGACACCGACCGCAGTGGGTGGTGGATCCTCATCACGCTGATCCCCATCGTCGGCGCCATTATCCTGATCGTGTTCCTCGCGCAGCAGAGCAAGCCGGGCGCGAACCGCTTCGGCGCATAAGCCCGACGCAACACGAATGCAAACAAGGCCACCTGCGGGTGGCCTTTTTCATTCTGGCAACCGGACGATTCATATCAGCCCCAGATAGGCTTCGACCCTCTCGGTGTGACGCTCGCCATGGATCGCATAGGGCCGCGCGACCCAATGCGCGGCCAACGCGCGGTAGGCCCGCTCGCTGGCGCGCAGCTCGGCCGTGACGGGCTTGTCCCCGGCGAGCCGCCGCTCCAACGCGGCCTCGATTTCGCGTGCAATGAGCGCAAGTTGGCTATCGACATAGCGCATGCACCTTTGGCGACAGTTGGGAGACACATCGGCAAGTATCAGCAAGGCGGGCACGAGCGGCAGCGTGAGCATGCCGGCATCTCGCACACGTCCGCCAAGTTCGGGAAGCAGATGCTTAAATGCCGCGTCCGCCCAGATGCGGCGCTCGATGACGGACTCATCCAGTTGTCGCCGGAACGTCGCCGCATACCCGGCATCCACGATCAGCCCATCGTCGAAGAGCGGCGGCAGATCCCCATGTCTGCCCGGGCGGATGCAATCGGCGCCGATGTAGTGTTCGCCGCGGGCGCGGCGCAGCAACACCACGCCCTGCAGGCGTTCAGGCACCAATGGGTCGAGCGGCACGGCATGGCACATCGTCGGCTTGCGGTCACCGTGGATCGCGCACTGACCGTGCGGGTCGAGCGCCGGACAGGGCGCCGTCGGATAGCTCAACGCTTGCGCGTGCAGCGCAAAGCGGCGCGCCGCCGCGTCGCGCCACAGGTGCGCATCGGCGTGGGCGCGCACAGCCCTGGCGTCATCATCGTCGAACACATGCTCGCCATCGCCGGTCGCAATGCGATCGCCGGCACGAAACGCCGGTACGCAGCGCAGGCCGAGGGCACCGATGAAACGGCGCTCGTGATGGAACAACTCGGCCAGCGTCATCTGCGGCGCACTGTTGCAGCACTTGCCGCACGCCGTGCAACCGAACGAAATGGCCTGCCCGCTCACCAAGGCCGCCGCACGGAGTCGTTGTAGCGATGGAGGATGAACTGCTTCACCTCGGTCGATCGATACGCCGCCACCAACTGCCTGAGCCACCCGGCATCGACATCGCCCTGCCGCACGGCAAGCACCTGGGCATAGGGCACGCGGGCATCTTCCATACCGATGCCGTCGCGCGCGGGTTCCAGTTTCACGCGTGCCGCGGTGTCGGCGTTGGCCACTACGAAAGCAGACTGCGAACGAGCCCGCATCAAACGCGATTGGTCAACCTGACGGATTCGAAAACCCCGGCGATTCGACACGATGTCGTCGGGCGTGGCATTCAAGCCTGCGGCATCGTCGATCTCCAGCAGACCGTAGTTCTGCAGCAGGATCAACGCACGCGCCGCGTTGCGCCGGTCGCTGGGAATCGTGATGACATCACCGTTGTGCAGATCGTTGAGCCGCTGCAGGCGTGTGGAATAGAAACCCATCGGGAAGGTGACGGTGTAGCCGGCGTTCACGAGTCGATAACCATGCTTGCGGTTGGCGGCGTCCAGGTCGATCAGATCGCGCCCGGTCATGGCGTCAACGCGGCCCGATGCCAGGGCCGATTCGAGTTCAGAGGAACGCAAGGTCACCACCTTCAGATCCAGGCCGTTACGGGCGGCGACCTCGGCGGCAATCGCCATGATTTCGGCATGTGGGCCAGCCGGCACGCCGACACGGATGGTCTTCGCCGAGACAATCAATGGCAGCATCAGCACCAGCGTCGCGGCCAGACGAGTCAGACAAGAACGGATCATTGCTTCATCACTTCAGAAAGACAGGGGCGCAGAGAGGCTCGAGGTGCCCGCCCTGCGCCGGATCGCTTCATACGAAATGGCGCCCCGCCAGCAAGGCCGGGGCACCAGCGTCCACTACCTAGTAGTAGCCTCGCGGCTGCACCGGCTCGATTCCGCCGACGCTGCTCATGTAGGCCTTCCATTGCACCAGCAATTGCGCGAGCACGTCCGTATTCTGGCCGGAGATGTCCTGCGTCTCGCCACGGTCGGCGGCGATGTTGAACAACTGCCAGTGACCATCCAGCGGGCCCCACGGCGGCTCGGTCCACAACGCTTTCCACTTGCCGTCGGCGCTGTACACCTTGGCGCGGCCGTAGCTCTCTTCTCCGAGCGTGATGGCGTTATGCGCAACCGTCGTCGCCTCGCCGCGCAACACCGGCAGCAGCGAGGCGCCCGTCACGGGCCAGACATTGCGACCGTCATAGACCACCTTGCCCTTGTTCTTGTCGACACCATTGGAGTCGAGCAAGGGCGCGGCGGGCGTGGTCGGCGGCGTCACGCCGGCCAGCGCGAGGAAGGTCGCCGTGTTGTCGGTGACGTGAGTGAAGTTGCGGTATGCCGGTAGCTGCGCCGTCTGCCCGGGCAGGTGAACGATCGCCGGAACGCCGGTACCACCCTCGCCCATGAAGCCCTTGTGCAGCTTGAACGGCGTCGCGCTCACCTCCGCCCAGCGCAGGCCGTATTGCAGGCGCTGCGCGGATGCCAGGCCATTGTCCGTACCCAGTTTGGCGAACGCTGCCGCTTGTGCATTGGCCGTGTCGGTCGCCAGCGGGTCGGCACCGGAATCGATCGGCCAGCCTTCGGCGCCGTTGTCCGAGTGGAACATGATGAAGGTGTTGTCGTACTCGCCGATGTCCTTCAGGTGCTGGATCAGCAGGCCGATGTTGTAGTCGAGGTTCTCGACCATGCCGGCGTAGATCTCCATGTAGCGCGCCTGTGCCTTGCGCTCATCGGGCGTGAGACTGTCCCACTTCTTGTTGACCGGCCCCAGACCGTAGTCGGTGTAACCCTGTGCCGGTCCGTTCAGTGCGTTGATGTACTTGGGACTGCCCGCGACAGCCGGCGTGGTCGCAGCCGAACGCGTCAGCAGGTTGGGAGCACCCGGGTTTTCCTTGAAGTCCGTCGGGATGATGCCCAGCGCCTTCTGCCGCGCCAGCCGTTCGGCGCGGATCACTTCGTAGCCGACGTCATAGCGGCCCTTGTACTTCGACAACCAGGGTTCCGGCACTTGCAGCGGCCAGTGCGGCGAGGTGTACGCGGCATAGGCAAAGAAGGGCTTGCCGTCGGCCTTGTTGCTGTCGATGTATTTGATCAGGCGTTGCGTGTAGAAGTCGGTCGAGTAGAACTGGCCTTCGGCGCTGCCGGCCGCACCCGGTTGGCCGGACAGGCCGGGCTGCACGTAGGCGCCGTCTTCGGTGTAGTTCTTCGAGCCGGCGGCCTCATGCGCGAAGTGGTTGCTGGCCGCGCCCCCCAGTAGCGCAAAGCTGCGCTCGAAACCCCATTGGTCGGGCGTCTGCCCCGGACTGGCGGTGCCAAGCCCGGTGGTGACAGTGCCGGCCAGCGCGTTGCCAAGGTGCCACTTGCCGGCCATGTAGGTGTGATAGCCGGCGTCCTTGAGCAGTTGCGCGACGGACAGCGCACGGTCGTTCAGGTAACCCTCGTAGCCCGGCTGCCCCTTGCGCTCGGCATCGCTCGGCGCGCCCATGGTGCCCTCGCCGACGAGGTGGTGGTCGGTACCCGAAATCAGCATCGAACGCGTGATGGCGCACACGCTGCCGGTATGGTGATTGGTCAGCAGGCGGCCGCTCTGCACGAGAGCGTCGAGATTAGGCGTGTGGATTTCGCCGCCGAAGGCGGCGATATCGGAATAGCCCAGGTCGTCAGCCATGATGAACAGAATGTTCGGTTTGCGCTGCGCCACACTGCTGTTGCTACTGCTGGAGCCGGCACTGCTGCCGACGCTGCTGCTGATGCTCGAAGCACTGCTGGTGCTGCTGTTGCTGCTGCTCGCACCTGCGGGGGCAACGTTGTCGTCACTCGAATCGTCGCCGCATGCAGACAGCATCGACAGCGAAGCGATGGCCACGCTGATGAGTGCTTTTCGGTAGCGGGAAGGTACTGCGGGTAATGCGGCGTTCATCACACCCTCATTGGTCACGGAAAGGACCACAAGTTACGACTTGGGTTTCACTCTCCCAACCAAGAGTTTCTGCACTGTATATGACGTATAAATATATGGACAGGGTCGCTATTTGGGCGCTCACGCGTGCTGTGTCGTACGCGCCGCAAGCGGCGCAAAGTGCACCGGCTGCGCGCGGCGCGCCAGGTGTTGCTTGGCGATCTGGCGGATAGTGGGCGTGGCGTGATCGTAGAAACGCTTCCAGCCCGCGCACAGATAGCTGAGGTTGCCTTCACCCTCTCGCGTGCGCAGCAGACGGGTGCGCGGGCATTCACCCCAACACAGGTTGAGGTGACGGCAACTCTTGCATTCGCTTGGCAGCGAGTTCTTCTTGTCCAGTCCGAATTCGAGTTGCTGTAGCGAGAACACCATCTCGGCCATCGACTTGTCGCGGATGTTGCCCAGTTCGTGTTCCGGGTAGACGTAGTGGTCGCACGCGTAGACCGTCCCGTCGTGTTCCACGGCAACATTCTTGCCGCACACGGGGCTGCTGGTACACAACATCGACGGCTGCCCGAGCGTCTGCGCAATGGCCGTCTGGAACAGATTGACCTGCACGCGCTGCTGGTCGCGCGACGACCATTCATCGAACACGCGCGAGAGAAAATACCCCCAGTCTTCGGGATCGACCGACCATTCGGTGACCACCGACATCGGGTGATCGGGACG
This sequence comes from Uliginosibacterium sp. sgz301328, assembly GCF_041807905.1. Classification (NCBI taxonomy): domain Bacteria; kingdom Pseudomonadati; phylum Pseudomonadota; class Betaproteobacteria; order Rhodocyclales; family Zoogloeaceae; genus Uliginosibacterium; species Uliginosibacterium sp. sgz301328. Next base: position 48,166 of record NZ_JBGVSA010000012.1, on the reverse strand, counting down.
TGCGCGCGGGCTGCCGGCCAGCGGCAACGTGGACTGCGACCAGCGGCCCGTGGCCGTGTCCTTGAAGTCTCGCGGCTGCACGCACGGGATGAACTGCATGCGCGTCGAACCCAGTTCGTCGCGCAGGAACCGATACACATCGATCGGCCGGCGCGCGTTCTGCCGGTTGATGACGGTGAGCGTGTTGAACGGTACGCCGTGCTGCTTGAGCAGTCGGGCGCCCGCCACCACCGCGTCAAAGGTCGAAGCGCCCTGCTTGTCCGGGCGGAAGGCCTCATGCACGTCACGCGGGCCGTCGATGCTCAAACCGATTTCGAAATTGTTGCGCTTGAAGAAAGCGCACCAGGCGTCATCGAGCAGGGTGCCGTTGGTCTGCAGGTCGTTTTCGATACGCAGACCAGGGCGCGCGAACTGGCGCTGCAATTCGACGACCCGCTCAAAGTACGCCACGCCGAGCAGGGTCGGCTCACCGCCGTGCCAACTGAACACGACCTCGTCGCCGTCCTGGCTGGCGATGTAATTTTCGATGTAGCGCGCCAGCACGTCGTCGGCCATGCGACGGCTCTTCTGGTGAAGCAGTTGCTCCTTGCTCAGGTAGTAGCAGTAGGTGCAGTCCAGATTGCACGCAGAACCGACTGTCTTGACCATGGCGTACATGCGCCGCGCGACACCTTCGGCGAGGATGCCCTGCCCCGCGTCGAGGTACACCTTGAGCGCATCGGCCGGCAGGTTCAGTCGGGCGGCGTGCGCGAGCAGTTCGTCTTGCGTCATGGGGTTGATGTCTCGCTTCGGGCAAAGCGCCCGTGCGTTCGGGCAGATGCCGCAATCTACCAACCAGACCGGACACGCCGAACCACGAAAATCCGCTTAGCATTTTCGCTTTCGTGCAATACCGCGCCTCGCCGCGCGCCAGCGGCATTCCGGGCCGGGCAGGCCGCCCCGGCTTGGTGCATGACCGGGCCAAATGCGTGCCGGGGCCGCACGCACGGGATATATGAGTCATAAGGGCGCAAGGATGGGTAATATGCGACGCGGTTGATACAGTCTCGCCAACCGTGTACCGGCATGCCGCCGGCGCGAACCTGCCCTTAAGGAGAACACTTGATGTCTCGACTCAAAGTTTTCGCAGCCGGCGCCGCGCTCGCGCTGGGACTGACGACCGCCCTCACCGCGCCGGCCCAGGCGGCCGATCCGCTCAAGATGGGCTTCGTCTACATCGGCCCGACCGGCGACCATGGCTGGACGTATTCGCACGATGTCGCGCGCAAGAAGGTCGAGTCCGACATGGCCGGCAAGGTCGCCACGACCTACGTCGAGAACGTGCCCGAGACCGCCGACGCCGAACGCGTTTTTCGCGATCTGGCGCAGAAGGGCTACAAGGTCGTGATCGGCACCTCGTTCGGCTACATGAACCAGATGGAAAAGGTCGCCCGCGCCTTCCCCAACACCGTGTTCATGCACGCCACGGGCTACAAGACCGCCAAGAACCTGGGCGTCTACGACGTGCGCACCTATGAAGGCGCGTACATGCTCGGCGTGGTCGCCGGCAAGATGACCAAGAACGGCAAGCTCGGCGTGGTGGGCTCAATCCCCATCCCCGAGGTGATCCGCAACATCAACGCCTTCACCATCGGCGCACGCAGCGTCAATCCCAACGCCACCACACGCGTGATCTGGGTGAATTCCTGGTTCGATCCGGGCAAGGAGCGCGAAGCCGCCCTGGCACTCATCGCGCAAGGCGCCGACGTACTGATGCAGAACACCGATTCGCCGGCCGTCGTACAGGCCGCGCAGGAAAAGGGCGTCTATGCCTTTGGTTGGGATTCGGACATGAGCAAGTTCGGCGGCAAGGCGCACCTGGCGGCCTCCGTGCTGAACTGGAGCGTGGTGTACGACAAGGTTGCCGAGGATGTCATCGCCGGCAAGTGGAAGAGCGGCGACACCTGGGCCGGCGTGAAGGACAGTGCGGTCAACATCGAGGCCTTCGGCCCGTCGGTGCCGGCTGACGTGAAGAAGCTCGCCGAAGAGCGCCGCGACGCCATCAAGGCCGGCAAGCTGCATCCGTTCGCAGGCCCGCTCAAGGATCAGGCGGGCAAGGAATTCCTGCCCGCTGGCAAGACCATGGCCGACGCCGACCTGAAGAAGTTCAACTTCTACGTGGCCGGCGTGGAAGGCAGCATTCCCAAGTAAGCGACCCACTGCGCCAGCACATTGCGGCGCCATATTCGAGGCCGGCAAGCGTTGCGCTGCCGGCCTCGTCGTTTCATCATTGCCGCTTCCCTTGTTCCGCCCCTGACGAGCGACCCCATGGACGCACTCTCCTTCGCACTCGCCTGCCCCAAGGCCGAGCTTCACATGCACATCGAGGGCAGTCTCGAACCCGAACTGGCCTTTGAGCTGGCCCAGCGCAACGGGATCGCCCTGCCCTACGCCAACGCCGCCGAACTGCGTGCCGCGTACGACTTTGAAGACCTGCAGTCGTTTCTCGACCTGTACTACGCCTGCGCGCAGGTGCTGATCACCGAGCGCGACTTTCACGATCTGATGTTCGCGTACCTGCAACGCGCGCATGCGGACGGCATCGTCCGCGCGGAAGTTTTCTTCGACCCGCAGACGCACACCGAACGCGGCATCGACATCAAGACCGTGATCGACGGTCTGTGGTCGGGCGCGCAAGAAGCCGAACGCCGCTTCGGCATCAGTACGGCGCTGATCCTGTGCTTCCTGCGCCATCTGCCGGAACAAGCCGCCTTCGACACACTCCAGCAGGCCGAACCGTACCTTGACCGCATCGTTGGCTTCGGTCTGGACTCGTCGGAAAAGGGTCATCCGCCGTCGAAGTTCGAACGTGTCTTTGCCCGCTGCCGTGAACTGGGCAAGTACGTCGTCGCGCACGCAGGCGAAGAAGGCCCGCCCGCCTACATTACCGAAGCGCTCGATCTGCTCAAGGCAGACCGCATTGACCATGGCGTGCGCTCGGTCGAAGACGCCGCGGTGCTCGAACGCGTGGCGCGCGAACGTATCCCCCTGACCGTGTGTCCGTTGTCCAACGTGCGCCTGTGCGTGTTCGACAAGATGGAACTCCACACCCTCCCGCAATTGCTGGCCGCCGGTGCCAACGTCACGCTCAACTGCGACGATCCGGCGTATTTCGGCGGCTACCTGGGCGACAACATCCGCGCCGTACAGGCCGCCTTCGACTGGGACATCGCCACCTGGTACTCGCTGGCACGCAACAGCCTGGAATCGACGTTCGCATCGCCCGCGCAAAAGGCAAGCTGGGTCGCCAGGCTGGATGCGATGTTGCACGCGGCGTCATAGGCGTTTCGACGGCGCATGCGAAGAGGGGCGACGCAAACGCGTCGCCCCTCTTTTTTGAGTTACGGATCGGCCACACGCGCCAGCTACGTGGCGCGTTGGGGAACGCCGTCGATCAGCGCATCCCCGGCAGCATTCCCTTCATGCCTTTCATGCCGCGCATGAGCTTGCCGAGACCGCCCTTGCTGAACTGCTTCATCATCTTCTGCATCTGCTCGAACTGGTTGAGCAGGCGGTTGACCTCTTGCACCGACACGCCCGCACCCGTGGCAATGCGGCGCTTGCGACTGGCCTTGATGAGTTCAGGCTTCCTGCGCTCTTCGGGTGTCATCGAGTTGATGATGCCTTCGATGCGCCGCGTGGACTTGTCTTCCATGCCGGCCGGCATCTGCGCGGCCGCCTGGGCAATCTGCGCGGGCATCTTGTCCATGAGCGCGGACATGCCGCCCATTTTGCGCATCTGCGAAATCTGGTCCTTGAAGTCGTCGAGATCGAAACCCTTGCCCGTCTTGAGCTTCTGGGTGATCTCGCGCGCCTTTTCTTCGTCGACCGCCAGTCGCGCGTCTTCGACCAGGCCCATGATGTCGCCCATCCCGAGGATGCGCGAGGCCATGCGGTCGGGGTGGAATTCGTCCAGCCCGGTAAGCTTTTCGCCCACACCGGTGAACTTGATCGGCTTGCCGGTTACATGGCGCACCGACAGCGCCGCACCACCGCGCGAGTCGCCATCGAGCTTGGTCAGCACGACGCCGGTCAGCGGCAGTGCCTCACTGAAAGCCCGCGCGGTGTTGACGGCGTCCTGGCCGAGCATGGCGTCGACGACGAAGAGCGTTTCGATGGGGTCGAGCGCCGCGTGCAGGCGCTTGATCTCGTCCATCATCTGCTCGTCGATGGTCAGGCGGCCGGCCGTGTCGACCAGCAGCACGTCGAAGTAATGGCGCTTGGCGTAGTCCACCGCCGCGTTGGCGATGTCGACCGGCTTCTGGTCGGTCGTGGACGGGAAGAACTCTGCACCCGCCTGTTGCGTGACGGTCTGCAACTGCGTAATGGCCGCGGGGCGATACACGTCGCACGAGACCGTCAGCACTTTTTTCTTTTGCTTTTCGCGCAGGAACTTGGCGAGCTTACCGACGGTGGTGGTCTTGCCCGCGCCCTGCAGGCCCGCCATCAGGATGATCGCCGGCGGCTGCGTGTTGAACGACAGCCCGGCCTGCGTGCCGCCCATGATGCGGGCCAGCTCGTCATGCACCACGCCGACGAGCGCCTGCCCCGGCGAGAGCGAGCCGATCACTTCCTGGCCGACGGCTTTTTCCTTGACGCTGTTGATGAACTCTTTCACCACCGGCAGCGCGACGTCGGCCTCGAGCAGCGCCATGCGCACTTCGCGCATCATCTCGGTGATGTTCTCTTCGGTCAGGCGGGCCTGGCCGCGGAGCGTCTTGACGACTTTGGCGAGGCGGTTGGTCAGGTTGTCGAGCATGGGTATCGGTGTCGAGGCGACGCGCCAGGGCGCGAAGCGGGTTGCAGGAGTTGGCCGCGAAAATCGCCCCATGCCTGCGAACGGGCTGAGACGGAGGGACCGCGGGCGTTGTACAGTCACGGGTTGCGAAAAATGCTGAACCGTTTAGCGCTGTACACTTAGCAAATGCTGAACATTTTACTGCATCTGGTCCCCGCCGCGATTTACGCCGGTGTGGGCCTTGCCTACCGCCGGGTTGCCCCGTCCGAGGAGAGCGGGCACGTACGCCCATGGGCCCGCGTGCTGCTTTGCGCTGCGCTGGCGATCCATGGCGGCATTCTCTACGAGACCCTGTTCGGCGCCGGAGGCCTGACCTTCGGCTTTGCCGCCGCCTTGTCGCTGACCATGTGGGTGACGGTATTGGTGTATTTCGTCGAAAGTTTCTACGCCCGGCTCGAAGGGCTGCTGGCGCTGGTGATGCCCGTCGCGGCGCTGTGTGCCTTCCTGCCCGCCGTGATGCCGGGCCATCATTACACTGACATCCTCGAGTCATGGACCTTCCGCGCCCACTTCGTGGTGGCGATGCTGGCCTATGGTCTGTTTACGCTGGCCGCGCTGCATGCGCTGATGATGGCGCTGGCCGAGCGCCAGTTGCACCACGCCCAGTTGGGACGCGGACTCGCCGGTCTGCCACCGCTGCTGACGCTCGAAAATCTGCTCTTCCGCCTGATCGGCGTGGCATTCGTGTTGCTGACGCTGACGGTCGTGTCGGGCGTGTTTTTCTCGGAGCAGGTTTTCGGCAAGCCGCTGACGCTCAGTCACAAGACCGTATTCACGATTGCCTCGTGGCTGGTGTTCGGCGCCCTGCTGATCGGCCGGCGCGTACGCGGCTGGCGTGGGCGCACGGCCCAGCGCTGGACGCTGGCGGGCTTCATATGCCTGCTGCTGGCCTATGCGGGCACCCGCTTCGTGCTCGAACTCCTGCTGCACAGGGCCTGAGCCGCTGGCAAGAAGGCAAACGATACGTCCCCCATCTGAATCGACAAGGAGAACATCCATGCGCATCGCCAACAACGTTACCGAACTGATCGGCAATACGCCGCTGGTCAAGCTCAATCGCGTCACTGCCGGCATCGAGGGAACCGTGCTGGCCAAACTGGAGTTCTTCAACCCGGCGCACAGCGTGAAGGACCGCATCGCCATCGCCATGATCGAAGCCGCCGAGAAGGCCGGCAAGATCGGGCCAGATACTATCATTCTCGAACCGACCTCCGGCAACACCGGCATCGGTCTGGCGATGGTCTGTGCCGCGCGTGGCTACAAGTGCGCCTTCGTGATGCCCGAGACGATGAGCCGCGAGCGCCGCCTGCTGCTCAAGGCTTATGGTGCCGACCTGATCCTCACGCCGGGGCCGGAAGGCATGCCGGGCGCGGTCAAGCGTGCTGCCGAGATGGCTGCCGGCGATCCGCGCTATTTCATCCCGCAGCAGTTCGAGAACCCGGCCAATCCGGCGATCCACCGCGACACCACGGCAGAGGAGATCTGGCGCGATACGGACGGCCAGGTCGATCTGTTCGTGGCCGGCGTCGGCACGGGCGGCACGATCACCGGTGTAGGCGAAGTGCTCAAGGCGCGCAAACCGGACGTACAGATTTTCGCCGTCGAGCCGGAGGCCAGCCCGGTGCTGTCGGGCGGTGCGCGCGGGCCGCATCCGATCCAGGGCATTGGTGCCGGCTTCGTACCGGCAGTCCTCAATACGCACGCCTATGACGGAGTCATCAAGGTCGGCAACGCGGATACATTCGACATGGCGCGCCGCATGGCGACCGAAGAGGGGCTGCTGGTCGGCATCTCGTCCGGAGCCGCCGTATGGGCAGCTCTGCAGGTCGCCAAGCGGCCAGAGAATCGCGGCAAGACGACCGTGGTGATCATCCCGTCATTTGGCGAGCGTTATTTGTCGACGGCGCTGTACGAAAACCTGGCTGTATAGCCCCGGAATTCTTCGAAGAACCCAAAAAAAACGGCGCCCCCTAAGAGGCGCCGTTTTTTTGTTTAGCAGGTCGCAGTGTCACATGGAGAGCCCGAGGCCCATCGAATCAGTGTTTGCCGTGCCCTTTGCCATGGCCGTTGCCGTTGTTTCCGTTGCCATGACCGTTGCCGTTATTTCCGTTGCCGCCATGACCATTGCCGTTTCCGGGGCCATGACGCTCCTGGTAGCGCGGCACGTATTGCTGCTGATACCAGTTGTCCTGGACGAAGTAGACCGGCTGGCCACAGGCGTTATAGCGACCGCAGTACTTCTTCCAGTTTTTGGCATGTCCCGGAGGCACGTGCATGTAGACCGGCTGGCGAACCACGCCGACGGGCACCGGCTGAATGATGACGGGCTGCGGGTTGATCAATACAGGTTGGGGATAGGCATCGCCAATGTCGATGCGGCCATAGAAGCCCGGCTGGCCTACCGTGACAGAGACGCCCACGTCGGCCATTGCCGTAGCTGCGGTGCCGCACATCGCGGCAGCCAGGATGAGGCGTTTCAATTTCATATAGTTCTCCTCTTATTTCTGCATGCACCGAGCGACAACTTCACATCTGCTGCGCTCTGGTCATCATATTCCTTACAAACAACGTAAGCAGGCGCTAGCGTTTGCAAGCACTTGTATCACTTGCAACTCGCTGACGGCGGCGAATCGTCCGCGAGGGGTACGAGTTCTTCAATGGCAAGACGACGGCCGGCGGCAGCGGCATGACGACGCCTGGCCATATCGGCAGAAACGAGAGAAATGAGCGTGATCGCTGATCGGTCGCTCAGATGGCTATGATCGCTGCCCAGCCTCGCCGCTTAACATGGCCGACAGACCGCACTCGTCGACGAAGCGCATGAAGGTCGTTACGGCGGCAGGTTGATGCGCGCGCCCGGCGCTGATCATCCAGTAATCGTTGGTCGTGGGTGGTGCCGACGGCAGCAACACGCGCAGCGCGCCGGCAGACACTTGCTGACGGCACATGAAGTACGGCAGGAGCGCAACGCCCGCGCCTTCGACCGCCAGCTCGCCCAATTGCAGCAGGCTGTTGCTGACATGCGTCGGCGAAGGTTCGATCGACACCACTTGTTCATCCACGCGAAGCGGCCAGCGCGGCAATGGGTGATGAATGAGTCCTGCATGCCGCAATAGATCTGCTGCCGATGCGGGCTCGCCATGCGCGTCGAGGTAGGCCGGCGACGCGACCAACACGCGACGGATCGTTGCCAGCCGGCGCGACACGAAACTCGAATCGGCCAGCACGCCCGTGCGAAAAGCCACGTCGATACGCTCGGCGACCAGATCGAGGTGCGCATCCGTCACCACGCAATCGAGCTGAACGCCCGGATGGCGGTCGCGGAAAGCAGCCAGCAGCGCGGGGAACAATCGCACGCCAGAGGCTTCCGGCACAGTGATGCGCAAAGTGCCGGTAGGCGCCTCGCGTAGCTGGGACATGCTCGCATTGGCCACCTCGGCGGCTTCGACGACTTTGCGACAGTGCGCGTGGTAAATCTGCCCCGCGTGAGTAAGGTTGAGTCGCCGCGTGGTACGTACGATGAGGCGCACGCCCAAGGATGATTCCAGTTGCGCGATGCGCTGGCTGACGGTGGATTTGGGCAAGCCAAGCAGGCGCGCCGCGGCGGTGAAGCTGCCGCTGTCGGCAACCTGCGCAAAGATCGCCATGTGTTCGAGATCCAGCACGGATTGTCCATCTAGAAGAACAATATTTCCTGATTTTACCGCCTAATCAGACAGCCACACCGCGCCTAGACTTCGCTTACCGATTTTCGAAACAAGAGGGAGAAACATCATGAAAGCCGTCGGCCTGCGCCAATACCTGCCCATCGACCATCCCGAATCGCTCATCGATGTCGATCTACCCAAGCCCGGGCCCGGTGCGCGCGACCTGCTGGTGCGCGTCGAGGCGATCGCGGTGAATCCCGTGGACACCAAGGTACGCTCCCCGAAGGACAAGCGCGAAGACCCTGCCCGCGTGCTCGGCTGGGATGCCGCAGGCGTGGTCGAGGCCGTCGGTGCCGAGGTGACGCTGTTCAAAACGGGCGACCGTGTGTACTACGCAGGCAGCATCACCCGTCCCGGCACCAACGCCGAATACCAGATCGTGGATGAGCGCATCGTCGGCCACCGCCCGGCTTCGGTTGATGCTGGCGAGGCCGCGGCCCTGCCGCTGACCACCATCACGGCATGGGAAACCCTGTTCGATCGGCTGCACATCGATGCGCAAGGCGGCGATGCCGGCAAGACCCTGCTCATCGTCGGCGGCGCCGGCGGCGTCGGGTCCATCGCCATCCAGTTGGCGAAGCAGCTCGCCAAACTGCGCGTGGTGGCGACGGCGTCGCGCGAAGCGTCCATCAAGTGGTGCCGCGATCTGGGTGCCGATGAAGTCATCGACCACCGTGGCGACGTCGTTGCTCAAGCGCGCGCGCTGGGCATCCAGCATTTCGATTACATCGCGTGCTTCAATGACACGGACGGCCACTTCACAGCCATGGCCGAATTGATCCGTCCGCAAGGCACCATCGCCACCATCGTCGAGAACGCCCGACCGTTGCCGGTGGAACTGCTCAAATCGAAGAGCGCCGCGCTGGCGTGGGAGTTCATGTTCACCCGTGCCATGTTCGGCACACCGGACATGATCGAGCAGCACCACCTGCTCGAGCGCGTTGCGCAGCTCATTGACGAGGGACGCATCCGCACTACACTCGGCGAGCGCATGGGCAAGATCAACGCGGCCAACCTCAAGCGCGCGCACAAGGCGCTGGAAGAAGGCCACGTCGTGGGCAAGCTGGTACTGGAAGGCTTCTGACGGCGGGGCTGCCGGCCCAAGGCCGGCCGCAACCTCACGCCGCAGCCGTCGACATTTCGTCGTAGGCGGCCATGGCATTGGCCGAGTACATCAGCGAAGGGCCTCCGCCCATGTACACGGCCATTCCGAGCACTTCTTCGAACTCCTCGCGGGTCACGCCCAGCCGCACCAGCGCCTGAGTGTGAAAGCCGATGCACCCATCGCAGCGCGCCGCCACGCCCAGGGCGAGCGCGATCAATTCCTTCGTTTTCATGTCCAGCGCGCCTTCTGCGCTCGCCTCGCGAGCCAGGTCGCCAAACGCTTTCATGACGCTCGGCAGATCGCGCCGCAAAGCGCCAAGATTGCCGCTGATGGTTCGTGTGAGAGTCTTGTAGCTGGTCGTCGTATCGCTCATGGTTCACCTCTGTGTCGTTGCCGACGTTGTTTCAATATGCTTTACGATATAATATTATTTCAGATATTGAAAGAAGAGGATTTCCCGTGACGGCAAACAAGCCCGACATCGCCCGCATGCGGCTGGGGGCGACCGAAGCCGTGGCAGCGCTGCGCGCCCTGGGCAACGACGATCGCCTGCTGCTGCTCTGCCAGCTCAGCCAGGGCGAACGTTCCGTGGGCGAACTCGAAGACCTGCTCGACATCCATCAGCCCACGCTATCGCAACAACTTGGCGTTTTGCGGCAAGAGGGGTTGGTCGCCACGCGGCGCGATGGCAAACGCATCTACTATTCGGTGGCCGATCCGCGCGTTCTGGCCTTGCTCGAGACGCTGTACGCGCTGTACTGCCCGAAGGACTGAGCCCATGAACATCGACACGCTTCATTTCACGCCGTGGCTGTCGCTGGCCGGCGGCGCGCTCATCGGACTGGCGGCCGCGATACTGATACTCGGGGGCGGACGCATCGCCGGCATCAGCGGGATCGTCGGCGGACTGGTTGACCGGCTACCCGACCGCGCATGGCGCTGGGCTTTTCTGGCGGGTCTCATCATTGCGCCGATCCTCTGGCGCGCGGCACATTCGCTGCCTGACGCACGCATCGCAACCGGATCGGTGTGGTTGGCCGTGGCCGGCTTCGTCGTCGGGCTGGGCACCCGTTATGGCTCAGGCTGCACGAGCGGCCATGGCGTGTGCGGCTTGGCGAGACTGTCACCACGCTCTCTGGTGGCTACGCTCGTCTTCATGGCGGCCGGTTTCGCAACCGTCTTCATCGTCCGCCATGTGGTCGGCGCGTAAGGGGCGGATATGAACCTGTTGATCGCCTTCGTCACCGGCTTGATGTTCGGCGCCGGCCTGATTCTCTCTGGCATGAGCGACCCCGGCAAAGTACTGGGCTTTCTCGACCTCGCCGGGCATTGGGACCCTTCGCTGGCTTTTGTCATGCTCGGCGCCATTGCCGTCGCCACCCCAGCCTTTGCAGTGGCGCGCCGACGCGGTCGCACGCTCGGCGGGGCGCCGCTGACGCTGCCCACATCGCAAGCGATCGACCGACGCCTTGTCGGCGGCAGTCTGCTGTTCGGCATCGGCTGGGGACTGGCCGGCATCTGCCCCGGGCCGGCCTTCGTGCTACTCGGAATGGGGCTCGCGAAAGGCGCTGTCTTTGTGATCGCCATGCTCGCCGGCATGGCGGTCTTCAGTTGGCGCCAACGACGCTCAAGGTAGGATCAGACCTGGACCTCTAGTTGGCCTGATGTGCAGGGAGGTGTGTTTCCATGCAGCGCAAGGCCGCCTCATCGTTCGGACTGGAATAAAAGGTCTTTCGATATTCCTCCATCGTGCGGACACCGTAGTACAGCCGCATGGTTTCGCTGAACCAAAAATCGTAATCGATACTACTTATCGGCGACGCAACACCATACCGTAACCATTCGTCAAGGCCATAAGCGCCAAACCGCAAATTTGCGCATTCTTTTTCAAGAGAGTTAAGGTACGTATCCAGGCCAACAGGGTTCCTAAACACATCTGGAATACTGTCAGCGCCATATGAAAGCCATCCATTCAACCATATCTCCCGAGGAGCGCTAGCGGGGTTGCTACTATCCGCAGATATACTCATCTTCAAGTTTCTGAAAACATATCTGCTTGCGGAATAATCATCCACCATCGGATCATCAGGGGAATTTGTACAGCCATCCGCTTCGAAAAAATAATAGACGGGGCGATTTTCCACGAGCATCACGAAATGAGCTCCGCATTGATTGCGGGAAACGGACGCTGAATCAAAGGAATGCTGATGCTTCTGGTTAACGAATGCGCCCATTCCAAGATATGGGCCAGGCGCTCCCGAAGTCCACCAACGAATGTTGGGGCGATCAAGCACCGAATGAAATCTTCCTGCCATATCGGGCCGTATTTGCATACTGCCTCCATCGTAGGTGATGTTCAGCAGGCCCCAAGACGCAAGACTGCTAGCTTGGGAGGACGATGCCGAGGAGGTAGAGGAGCTCGATGATGCTGAATCAGCAGATGCGCTTGAGGAGCTAGAAAAATTGGCTCGTGAAGAGTCTGACGAGGAAGACGTTCCACTTGCACTCGATCGACTTGTCGACGCAGACGCACTGCTGGAATCACTCTGCTCCCCCCCGCCGTCACCCCCTCCGCATGCCGCAAATAGAAGAGCCACCGCTACAAAAACCCCTAGTTTCTTCAACATCGTGCAATCCATAAGAATCCCCACAGATCGCCACAATATGCTGAAACCCCAATTCATCCATTCGTCATACATCAATCAATAACCGTAGGAATATTCTCTGATTATTGATTTTCCAAGTCAGGTCTACTGACCAACGGTAATTGAGCCCTGCTCACTCGGTCGACGCGCTTCCACAGAGGGAAATTCAAGGCAATAGCAGTCCCTTTTGTGCGGGTCGGTCGGCCGGCAAGTGCCGTTCGATGCAATCCAGCGAAGCTGCATCGTCCGGCCCCGATCCCAGGAATGTCTCCACCCCGCTGCGATATGCCTCCATCGTGATCTGGCGGTAGTACAGACGCGAAGTCTGATCGAGCCAGTAGTCGTACTTGTCGCGCGGCAATCCGCCGTTGTATTGCAGCCAGTTGTGCAGATCGTGGCTGCCGATGCGGAAGTTCTCGCACTCGTTCTGCAGCGTGTTCAGGTAGGCGTTGAAGCCTGTGGCTTGCAGGTTATCGAGAGCATCGGGCGCGCAGGCACTCAACGACAACATCGCGCAGGCGGCGGCTGCGACAGGAAGACGTGACGCAAATCGCATGTTTTCTCCTTGTTGTGTATGGCGAGCCAGAGGGAAGTATGGCCGCCCCGATGCGCTGGTGCCAGCCAGAGAGACGAACCGCAGGACAGCATCGGAATGACTTTGGCGGCCATCCGGAACAGTCACTCCACATGGCGCCGGGCTCTTGTTGTTCGCGCGCAAGAAGCATGTCAGTCGTCAGTCGTGTGCGACTTCCACGCGGCCGCGCCCCAATACAATCCTCCTCTGAACGGGCCCACGGTAACAGCCCTATCCAGACAGGACTTTGCGCAATGCCTCTACTGATAGCTCTGCTGCTCGTATGCGGCCTGGCGATATTCCTGCTTTACCGGCCCAAGAGCCCAGCAAGCACAATGGCATCTTCCATCATCAAGGCCAGCGCCGCCGCGGCAGACGATGCGGCCCGCCTGGGCATCGCCTTCGTGTCGGACGGCAAGCTGTTCTACCGCAAAGCGGGCAGCCCCGTCGTGGAAGAACACCTCAGCAATCATGCGCAGACCGTGCTCGAACGACGGGAACGAAGCAAACATGTGCACGGCTGGAAGCAGGACACCAGTTTTGGTATTTCCGGCCGAGGCCATCAACGCGATTTTTCGGGTTCCGAGACGCCGTTGTCGATTACGTCAGCCGTCTTCGACGAAGCCCAGGGCCGCTTGATCTATTTTCTGCGCGACGAAAGCGTGGGCACCCTGCTCGCCTGTGAGCCAGGCAGCACGGCCGAGCAGCGTCTTCTGTCCAGACAGGGATTGGACCTCGAAGCGCTGAGCCTGTCACCCGACGGCCAGACACTCGCCGCATCCGCACCCATGCACGACGGTACGTACTGCATTGCGCTCGTCGACCGCGACGGCAACAATCTGCGCATTGTCACGACGGGTGATACCCGCGACACTGCTCCGGCGTGGATCCCGAGTGCTGCGCAGCGTTTGCTGTTTCAGTCGGTGGGATTCGGGCGGAACGAAGCCGGCTGCGTTGTCGCCATGGGCAACGCGACAGTCCAGATGCTCAATATGGAATCCGGCACCGTGACGCCGGTGCTGGAAGACGATCGGTACGACTTCATCCAGCCCCGCGTGTGTCCGCGCGGGAATCTATATTTCATCCGGCGCCCCTATGAGCGGCCAAAGTTGGACGCCAACAACGCGTTGCTCGACGCGGTGCTCTTTCCGTTCAGGTTATCGCATGCGGTGTTCCACTACCTGAACTTCTTCTCGATCATGTATTCGCGCAAGCCGCTGACCAGCGCATCCGGTCCGGCAGTGCAGGCGGACATGAAAGAAATCATGCTGCAAGGCAAGCGGGTGGATGCCGAAAAGATGCTGCGCCAAGGGCATCACGTCCACGGTGTGCCCTCGCTCGTGCCGGCGGACTGGCAACTCGTCAGCCGCACACCGGGTGGAACAGAAAGCGTGGTCGCCAGCCACGTCGCTTCTTTCGACATCGACGCTCACGGGCGCATCATCTACTCCAACGGACGAGGCGTATTCGTATTGCGTGATGACGGCACGTCGGCATTGGTCGTGAAGGGCGAGCTCATAACCAACGTGCTTGTGGCGCAGTCGCCGGCCGAAACCGGCAACTGATGTGCGAAGGCACTGAAGTTGGCGCGGACGCCTCCGCGCCGGCAGTCATCAGATCCCGCCACCCAGATCGAAGGTGTTGGCGTCCAGCGCCTGATTGCCCTGGAACACGCGCACGTTGCGCGGGCGCAGCCAGACGGCCTGGCCGGCGGTGAGCTGCAGCTGGTCGTGGCGCTCGCGTGAGAGTTCCACTTCGAAGATTTCGCCCTGATGCTCGACTTCCACGCGGACCAGCGGGCCGATCGCCTGCACGTGTTGTACGCGCGCCGCCAGCGAGCCTTCGGCTTGGTGGGCGAGAATTTCAATGTCATGCGGGCGCACGAAGGCGACGGTCTCATCCTTGCCCGGGCCGCGGTCGACTTCCGCCCACTGGCCGTGCACGCGGCTGTGGAAGACATTGACGTTGCCGAGGAAGCGATACACGAAGGGTGTGGCCGGTGCGGTGTAGACCTCGTCCGGCGAGCCGACCTGTTCGATGTGCCCCTTGTTCATCACCACCACGCGGTCGGCGACTTCCAGCGCTTCTTCCTGGTCGTGCGTGACGAACACCGATGCGATATGCATTTCGTCGTGCAGTCGGCGCAGCCAGCGACGAAGCTCCTTGCGCACCTGTGTGTCGAGCGCACCGAACGGCTCATCCAGCAGCAGCACTTTCGGCTCGACGGCCAGCGCGCGCGCGAGTGCGATGCGTTGCCGCTGCCCGCCGGACAATTGCGAAGGATAGCGATCGGCCAGCCAGTCGAGCTGCACAAGGCTGAGCAGCTTCATGACGCGGTCGCAGATGTCCGCTTCGGACGGGCGCTCGTTGCGCGGCTTGACGCGCAGGCCGAAGGCCACGTTCTCGAACACGCTCATGTGGCGGAACAGCGCGTAGTGCTGGAACACGAAGCCTACCTTGCGCTCGCGCGTGTGCACGTGCGTGGCGTCTTCGCCCGAGAACAGCACAGCCCCCTCATCCGCCGACTCCATGCCGGCGATGATGCGCAGGAGCGTGGTCTTGCCGCAGCCGGATGGGCCCAGCAACGCAACCAGTTCGCCCGTCGGGATGTCCAGCGAGACGTTGTCGAGCGCGACGAAGCTGCCGAAGCGCTTGGTGATGTTTTTGACTTCGATACCCATTTCTTACCCTCGCTCAGCCGGCAGATCGTCCGCATTGAGCATCGCGGTTTCCTTGTTCATGCGCCACTCCACGATTACCTTGGCCACCAGCGTGACGAGGGCCAGCAGCCCCAGCACGGAAGCGGCGGCAAACGCGCCCACGGAGTTGTATTCGTTGTAGAGAATCTCGACATGCAGCGGTAGCGTGTTGGTCTCGCCGCGGATGTGGCCCGACACCACCGACACCGCACCGAATTCGCCCATCGCTCGCGCGTTGGCGAGGATCACGCCATACAGCAGGCCCCACTTGATGTTGGGCAGCGACACGCGCCAGAACATCTGGGGCCCATTGGCGCCGAGCGACACGGCGGCTTCTTCTTCGTCCTTGCCCTGCGCCTGCATCAGCGGAATCAGTTCGCGCGCGATGTAGGGCACGGTGATGAACATCGTGGCGATGATCATGCCCGGCAGCGCGAAGATGATCTTGATGTCATGCGCGGCGAACCACGGGCCCAGCCACCCGTTGGCGCCAAAGATCAGGATGAACAGCAGACCGGCCACGACCGGGCTCACCGCAAACGGCAAATCGATGAGCGTGGTGAGCAGGCTCTTGCCACGGAAGTCGAACTTAGCGATAGCCCACGCCGCGGCGACGCCGAACACCACGTTGAACGGCAGTACCACCAGCGCGATCAGTACGGTCAGGCGGATGGCAGCAAGCGTTTCTTTCTCATGCAGTGCTTGCCAGAAGGCTGCCGAGCCCTGGCGGAAGGCTTCCTGGAACACGGTTGCCAGCGGCAGCGCGAGGAACAGGAACAAGAAACCCAGCGCAACGGCGGTCAGCGCCCAGCGCACCGGACGCGATTCGGTATTGATGCGACGCTTGCTCATGCCGTGGCCCCCGCGTCGACGTGGCGCCCCGAATGACGATTGGCGGCCCACCACTGCAAGACGTTAATGAGCAACAGCAGCACGAATGAAATCACCAGCATGACTACCGCCAGCACTGTGGCGCCGACGACGTCGTATTGCTCCAGCTTGGAGATGATCAGCAGCGGCGTGATCTCGGATACCAGCGGCATGTTGCCGGCAATGAAGATCACCGAACCGTACTCGCCGACCGCGCGCGAAAACGACAGCGCAAAGCCCGTCAGCAGCGCGGGGAACAGCGACGGAAACAGCACGTGGCGGAAGGTCTGCCAGCGCGTTGCACCCAAGGTCGACGAGGCTTCTTCGACTTCCGGCTCGATGTCTTCGATGACCGGCTGAACGGTGCGCACCACGAACGGAATGCCGATGAAGATGAGCGCCACCACGATGCCCCACGGCGTAAAGGCGACCTTGAAGCCCATCGGCTCGATGATGGCGCCAATCCACCCGTTGCTGGCGTAGAGCGTGGTCAGCGTGATGCCGGCGACCGCCGTGGGCAGCGCGAAGGGCAGATCGACGAAAGCATCGACGATGCGACGCCCGAAGAAGTCGTAGCGGACCAGCACCCAGGCCACGATCAGCCCAAAGAACGCATTGACGATGGCCGCCAGCAGCGAGCATCCGAAAGTCACGCGATAGGCGGCCAGCGCACGTTCCGACGTGGCGACCTCCCAGAATTGCGGCCACGACAGCGTCGAACTCTTGAGGATCAGACCGCCGAGCGGAATCAGTACCAACAGGGACAGGTACACCAGCGCGTAGCCCAGCGAAAGGCGAAAGCCAGGCAACACGTTCTTTTTCTTGTTTCGGGCCATGAGATACAAACCGGGGCAAAAAGGTGCGCCCCGCAAATGGATTGCGGGCGCTTGAGCGCCCGCAAGGTTAGCACCGACGCGGCCGGGCTGGCGCCCGGATGCGAGAGATGCGACTTTATTTCTGTTGATAGATCTGGTCGAACGACCCGCCGTCCTTGAAGTGCGTGGCCACGGCCTTGTCCCAGCCGCCGAAGGTTTCTTCAACGCTGAAGGTCTTGATCGCCGGGAATTGCGCGGCGTGTTTCTTCAACACTTCCGGATCACGCGGACGCAGGTAGTTCTCGGCTGCGTTCTCCTGGCCTTCCTTCGACCACAGGTACTCCAGGTAGGCCTGCGCCACGGCGCGGGTGCCCTTCTTGTCGACCACCTTGTCGACGATCGCCACCGGCAGTTCAGCCAGGATCGACTGGCTCGGATAGACCGTTTCGAAGTTGCCGCGGCCGAATTCCTTGGCGATCAGCTCGGCTTCGGATTCAAAAGTGATCAGCACGTCACCCTGCTGGCGCTGCATGAACGACGTCGTCGCGTCACGACCGCCCGAGGCGAACAGGGGCATGTTCTTGAGCAGCTTGCCGACGAATTCGGCGGCCGTCTTGTCGTTGCCGCCCGGTTGCTTGAGCGCCCAGCCCCATGCGGCGAGGTACGAATAACGGCCGTTACCGGTGTTCTTCGGGTGCGGGATGATGATCTTGACGTCCGGCTTGACCAGATCCGCCCAATCCTTGATGCCCTTGGGGTTGCCCTTGCGGACGATGAAAATCATCGTCGAGGTGTAGGGCGAGGCGTTGTTGGGGAATTTCTTTTCCCAGTCCTTGGCCACCAGGCCCTTGGAGGCGAGGAAGTTCACGTCGGTGGCCTGATTCATCGTCACCACGTCCGCTTCGAGCCCGTCCGCCACGGCACGTGCTTGCGCCGTGGAGCCGGCGTGCGACTGCTTGACTTCGATGGTCTGCCCGGTCTTGGCCTTGTAGGCGGCGATGAACTTGGGGTTGTAGTCGCGGAAGACATCGCGCGCCACGTCGTACGACACGTTCAGCAGCGACACTTGCTGTGCTTGTGCGGCCTGGATGCCGAAGGACAGGCTGGTGACGGCCAGCAGCTTGAGCAGCGTGGTCGATTTCATTTCGGAACAGCTCCATCTCATTGAGGATGAGGCGATTATCCGGAAAACTTTATTTTCTCCAATAACAAAAAAGGCGTTTCATTATGAAGAAATGGAATAACACGCCATATCAGCTTCCGTCAGCCCCGTGCGTCGCCGGCGCGTAGCTGCCAGAACAGCGGCCGATCAAGCGGGGACCAGAGCGGCACGCGCACGCCAATATCGGAAAGCGCGCGCCTTACCCATTCGTTGCAGGTGAAGAACAGGTTGTAGTGCCCGCGAGCTTCGAAGAAAACGTCGAAATCGCCATACGAGTGTTCGGCGATCTGCTGCGGCCGCCCGGCCGCGTCGGGCGCAAAGGCTGACTGCACGTAGGCGGCGAGCTGGACGTACTGGGCGCGGCTGAGCTGGAACGGTACGGCATCGTCCGCTGCGATCGGCTCGGGCAGGTACTCCACGTGCATGAGGGTGGCATCGAGGCCCGACGCGGCCCACAGCGCGGTCGATACCTTCAGGTCGCGCCAGCGCGGCGTATTGAGAAAGAAACGCCGGTCGCCCCAACCAAAGCTGACGTGATCGAAGTTGGCCGGAATCGCCTTGCCCCGCGTCCGGGCCAAGGTCTGCTGCGGCGGCAGCCAGGCGAACCAATCGACGCCGAGCGCATTGGCCGGAAACACCAATGAGGCATGCACACCGTTGGTGATGAGCCAGACAGTGACCTCGCCCTGGGTTGGCGGCTTCCAGTGGCGATGCGCCGGCAGCAGGCCAAGAATCGGTATGGCCAGCAGGTACAGGACGATGAATGCCAGTACGCAGAACAGCGCCCAGCAAACGCCCCGCCACAGCAGGCCGGCCATGTCGGCGACCTAGAACGTCACATGCGGCGACATGATGCGCCGGTAGAACTCATGGAAGTGCTGCATGCCATCTTCCATCGGCGACTGGTACGGACCCCACTCGTTGAGCCCCTGCTTGTAGAGGGCGAGGCGGCCACGATCCATGCGCTCACCGATTTCGTCATCCTCGATGGCGGTTTCCATGTACGCAGCCTGTTCCGCTTCGACGAAATCAGGCTCGAAGGCCGCGATGTCCTCGGGGTAATAGAACTCGACGACGTTGAGTGTCCTGTTCACGTCCTGTGGCACCAGCGTGCTCACCACCAGCACGTGTGGATACCACTCCACCATGATGTTGGGAAAATAGGTCAGCCAGATCGCACCCTGCGGCGGCAGCTGGCCACCGTAGTAGTCGAGCACCGCCTTGTGCCAGCGCGCATAGGCCGCGCTGCCCGGTTTGGCCAACGAGGTCACGCCGACCTTCTGCACGGAATACCAATCGCCGAACTGCCAGGTCAGGTCGTCACAGGTAACGAATCCGCCCAACCCGGGGTGGAACGGCGCCACGTGGTAGTCCTCGAGGTACACCTCGATGAAGGTCTTCCAGTTGTAGTTGCACTCGTGGTGTTCGACGCGGCCCAGCACGTAGCCCGAAAAATCAAGCTGGTCGGCCAGCTTCATGCCTGCCAGATCGGCATTGGCCGAACGCGGGCCACGGAACAGCAGCCCTTTCCAGGACTCGAGCTTGACGCGGTCCAGGTTCAGGCAAGGATTGTTGGGAAACTGCGGCGCACCGATGAGTTGACCGGCGTTGTCGTAGGTCCAGCGGTGGATCGGGCAGACGACGTTGCGCGCCGTGCCCTTGCCTTCGAACATGACGGCCTGCCGATGGCGGCAGATGTTCGACATCAGGTGGACGCCGTCTTCGGCCCGCATGAGCATGCGGGCGTGGTCCATCCAGCCGATCGTGCTGTAATCGTTCAGGCCCGGCACCATCAACTCGTGCCCGGCATAGCCGGGGCCGGCGTCGAACAGCAGGCGCTTCTCCAGTTCGAAGATTTTCTCGTCGAAATACGTGGAAACGGGCAGCTGGACAGCGGCGGGCGCGAGTCTGGCAGCAGATACGATGTCGGACATCCCAACCTCCAAGCGTTGCGATCCGCCGGAAACGAAAAGCCGTCGATTATAATTGGCTGTTTCGCGCGGGGCGAGCCCTGCGCATGCGACACGACTCCACTTTACTCGAACCCCTGCGACATGCCCGCCAAACCCGCCACCAGCCAGCCCGAAACGTTCGAAGCGGCAATTGCCGAACTGGAGCGCATCGTCGCCGCAATGGAGGCCGGCGACCTGTCGCTGGAGGCATCGCTGCAGAATTACCAGCGGGGCATCGCCTTGTTGCGCCAGTGCCGCGGCACGCTCGAAGCGGCCGAACAGCGCATCCAGATTCTCGAAAACGGCGAACTGACCGACGCCCCGGCTGGCCTGGACAAAGAATGACGACACTTTCCTTTGCCGACTGGATGGCCCGCGTCCAGCGGGACACCGAAAACGCGCTGTCCGCACGATTGCCCGCCGCAAGCCTGGTGCCCGAGCGCCTGCATGACGCCATGCGCTACACCACGCTGGGCGGCGGCAAGCGCGTGCGCCCCCTGCTGACCCACGCGGCCGGCGAACTGGCGGGCGCGTCAGCTTCGGCCATTGAAGCGGCCGCCTGCGCGGTCGAATGCATCCACGTCTACTCGCTGGTTCACGACGACATGCCGTGCATGGACGACGACGTCCTGCGCCGTGGCAAGCCGACCGTCCATGTCGAATACGATGAGGCCACCGCGCTGCTGGCGGGCGACGCGCTGCAGACACTGGCGTTCGAACTCATCACTGCGCCGGGCGCATTTGCCGATCCAGCCCGCCAATTGCGCGCCACTGCTTTGCTGGCGCGAGCGTCGGGTTCGCGCGGCATGGCCGGCGGACAGGCTATCGACCTGGCCTCGGTGGGCAAGGCGCTGACACGCCCCGAACTGGAGTTCATGCACATCCACAAGACCGGCGCGCTGATCCGCGCAGCCGTGCAACTGGGTGCGCTGGCCGGCGATCTGGACGATGCGCAGATCGAATCGCTGGATCGCTACGCCAAGAACATCGGCCTGCTCTTCCAGGTGGTGGACGACATTCTCGATACCGTTGCCGATACCGCGACGCTGGGAAAGACTGCCGGGAAAGACGCCGCCAACAATAAACCGACGTACGTCAGCATCATGGGCCTGAGCGAGGCGCGCGAACTGGCGCGGGGTCTGGCAGCCGACGCCCATGAAGCGCTTGCGGGCTTTGGCGACAAAGCGCTGCGTCTGCGCGAGCTTGCCGACTACATCGTGAACCGGCCTTTCTGACTTCGTCAGCAAGTACGCGGGTCACATCACAATCAGAACAAGACTTCTATGCCGTCTTATCCGTTGCTGGACACCATTCAGTCGCCTGCCGATCTGCGTCAGCTAGAGCGCAAGGACCTACCCGCGCTTGCGGACGAGTTGCGAGCCTTCCTGCTCGAATCCGTCTCGCGCACGGGCGGCCACCTGTCGTCGAACCTTGGCACGGTTGAACTGACCATTGCTCTGCATTACGTGTTCGAAACGCCCAACGATCGCATCGTATGGGACGTCGGCCACCAGACCTATGGTCACAAGATTCTCACCGGCCGACGCGACGCCATGGCCGGCCTGCGACAGTACGGCGGTATTTCGGGCTTCCCGCGCCGCTCGGAGAGCCCTTACGACACCTTCGGCACGGCGCATTCGTCAACCTCGATTTCCGCCGCACTCGGCATGGCCGAGGCCTCCCGCCAGACGGGGCAGGCACGCAAGGCCATCGCGGTGATCGGCGACGGCGCGATGTCCGCCGGCATGGCGTTCGAAGCGCTCAACAACGCCGGCGTGATGGATGACGACCTGCTGGTGATCCTCAACGACAACGAAATGTCGATCTCGCCGCCGGTGGGCGCGCTGACCAAGATCCTGGCGCGTCTGCTATCGGGCCGCACCTTCAATGCCGCGCGCCGCGCCGGCGAAAAGGTGCTGGGCGTGTCGCAGTCGATGCTGGAGATCGCCAAGCGCGTGGAAGAACACGTCAAAGGCATGATCACGCCGGGAACGCTGTTCGAGGAATTCGGCTTCAACTACATCGGCCCGATCGACGGGCATGACCTGGATGCGTTGATTCCCACGCTGCAGAACCTCGCCAAGCTCAAGGGGCCACAATTCCTGCACATCGTCACGCGCAAGGGCCACGGCTACAAGCTGGCCGAAGCCGATCCGGTGCTCTACCACGGCGTGGCGAAGTTCGATCACACCGCTGGCATCCAGGCCAGCAAGGGCGGCGGCAAGGCGACCTATACGCAGGTTTTCAGTGACTGGCTTTGCGACATGGCCGCCCGCGATTCGCGCCTGGTCGCCATTACGCCGGCCATGCGTGAGGGCTCGGGGCTCGTGCGCTTCGAGCAGGAATATCCGTCGCGCTATTTCGACGTGGGCATCGCCGAACAGCACGCCGTGACATTCGCCGCGGGCCTGGCCTGCGATGGCGTCAAACCGGTGGTCGCCATCTACTCGACCTTCCTGCAGCGGGCTTACGACCAACTGATCCACGATGTCGCGCTGCAAAACCTGCCGGTGATCTTCGCGATCGATCGTGGCGGCCTCGTCGGCGCAGACGGTGCCACGCACCACGGTTCGTTCGACCTGTCATTCCTGCTGTGTGTGCCGAACATGGTCGTCATGACGCCGAGCGATGAAGAAGAATGCCGACGCATGCTGACGACCGCATTCCACCACGACGGCCCTGCTGCCGTCCGTTACCCGCGCGGCAGCACCACTGGCCAGGCGCCGTCGTCGGAACTGAGGACGCTTGCCATCGGCAAGGGCGAGATCCGTCGCAAAGGCCAGAGCGTGGCCTTCCTCGCCTTCGGGCCACTCTTGCATGAAGCCCTGAAGGCCGCTGAAACGCTGGACGCGACGGTCGCCGACATGCGTTTTGCCAAGCCCTTAGACATCGACCTGGTGCGCGAACTGGCCGCAAGCCACGATCTGCTCGTCACGATCGAAGAAAACGCCATCATTGGCGGTGCGGGCTCGGAAGTCGCTCGTGCACTGGAGGACCTGAACATTGCCTGTCCGCTGCTGCGCATGGGCCTGCCGGATCGCTTCATCGACCATGGCGACCAGCAACAACTGTTGAACTCGGTCGGGTTGGACGCGATCAGTATTGTCGAACGAGTCCAAAGTCGTTTATCGAAATAGCAATCAACTATAAGTGGAATAGTTGAGTTTTTTAATCAACTATCTTAGACTCGGTCACACTTATCGGCGGCCTTGAGCCGCGCCCCCGGAAACCGGCCTACCCCCGCCGGTTTTCCGCAAGAAGATCGAAAGCTCATGCAGACCACATTGCAAGCCCCCAGCAGCACCATGCCGGACGTGCAGGGTTCGGAAGATCGTCGCCATATCGCCATCGACAAGGTCGGCATCAAGTCCATCCGCCATCCGGTCCGCGTGAAGGATCGCGCCGAAGGCGTGCAGCACACCATTGCCACGTTCAATATGTACGTGGGGCTGCCGCACAACTTCAAGGGCACGCACATGTCGCGCTTCGTGGAAATCCTCAACACCTGTGATCGCGAGATCTCGGTGGAGAATTTCGAGCCGATGCTGCGCCAGATGGTGCAACGCCTCGAGGCCGAAACCGGCCACATCGAGATGACCTTCCCGTTCTTCATGAACAAGACGGCGCCGGTGTCGGGCGTGCAGAGTCTGCTTGATTACGAAGTGACTTTCACGGGCGAGATCCGTGCCGGCGGCGAATACACTTTCAAGATGTCGGTGGTGGTGCCGGTGACGAGCCTGTGCCCCTGCTCGAAGAAGATTTCCGACTACGGCGCGCACAACCAGCGCTCGCACGTGACGGTGACCGCCGAGATCAACGACCACATCTGGCTGGAAGAAGTCATCCAGATGGTCGAAGGTCAGGCTTCGTGCGAACTCTTCGGTCTGCTCAAGCGCCCGGATGAAAAGTACGTGACCGAACGCGCCTACGACAATCCGAAGTTCGTCGAAGACATGGTCCGTGACGTTGCCGCCCAGCTCAACGCCGAAAAGCGCATCGACGCCTACGTGGTGGAATCGGAGAATTTCGAGTCGATCCACAACCACTCGGCCTATGCACTGATCGAAAAGGACAAGCGAGTGGCGCGCTGACCGCGCCGGTCGCTCGGCCCGGACAGCCCGGTTCCGCTACGCGGGCCGGGCTTTTTGTTTATCTACCTTCAATCGCCATGAAACAGAGCACCTCCCCCATCAAGCTCATCGCCTTCGATGCCGACGACACGTTGTGGCGCTGCCAGGACTATTTCGATGCGGCCCAGATCGAGTTCGAGCGACTGCTGTCCCGCTACATCGACATCGGCAACACACGCGTGGCCGAGCGACTGCTGGCCGTGGAGCGCGCCAACATCGCGCTGTTCGGCTATGGGGTCAAGGGTATGGCGCTATCGATGATCGAAGCGGCAATCGAAATGACGGATGCGCGAATCACGGCGTCGGATTTGCATCGCATCGTCACCATCGCCAAGGAGATGCTGACCCATCCGGTCGAATTGTTGCCGGGAATCCGCGAGGCGGTGCAGGCCATTGCCGACGTCCATGACGTTGTGTTGATCACCAAGGGCGACCTCTTTCACCAAGAGGCCAAGATCGCGGCCTCCGGCATGGCGAAACAATTCCGCCGCATCGAAATCGTCAGCGAAAAGGACGAGGCGACCTACGCAAGGCTGCTGGAGCAGTTCGGCATTGGTGCGCACGAGCTTCTCATGATCGGCAACTCGTTGCGCTCGGACATCCTGCCAGTCCTCGCCCTGGGCGGATGGGGTGTGTACATGCCCTATCACACCACCTGGCAACACGAAGCCGGCGAGGAATGCCCGGCTGATCACGCCCGCCTTGCCTGCGCGAGCACGCCCGCCGATCTGCCGGCCGCAGTAGCCGAACTCGTTCGTCGCGCGGGCTGATCCGGCGGAATAGACAACAAAAAACCCGCCGGCTTTCGCGGGCGGGTTTTTGGGTACAGCGTCCGAAACGGATTAACGCTTCGAGAATTGCTTGCGGCGACGGGCCTTGTGGAAGCCGACCTTCTTACGTTCGACTTCACGGGCATCGCGAGTGACGTAGCCGGCCTTCTTCAGCGACGACTTCAGCTCAGGATCGAAATCGATCAGGGCGCGGGTGATGCCGTGACGCACGGCGCCGGCTTGACCCGATTCACCACCACCCGACACGTTGACCATGATGTCGAAGCGATCGACGGTCTCGGTCAGTTGCAGCGGTTGGCGCACGATCATGCGACCCGTTTCGCGCGAGAAGAATTCGTCGACCGGCTTGCCGTTGACGACGATCTTGCCGGAACCGGCCTTGATGAACACACGGGCCACCGCGGTTTTGCGACGACCAGTGCCGTAGTTATATTGTCCGACGGGCATGTTTGCTCCTGATTAGATCTCAAGCGCTTGCGGTTGCTGCGCAGCGTGCGGGTGTTCACCGCCGGCGTAGCACTTCAGCTTCTTGAGCATGGCGTAACCGAGCGGGCCCTTGGGCAGCATGCCCTTCACGGCCTTCTCCAGCACGCGCTCAGGGAAGCGTTGTTGCAGCTTGGTGAAGTTGGTTTCGTAGATACCGCCCGGGTACCCCGAATGGCGGAAATACTTCTTGTCATTGGCCTTGTTGCCAGTGACGCGCAGCTTGTCGACGTTCACGACGATGATGAAATCGCCCGTATCGACGTGCGGCGTGTAGATCGCCTTGTGCTTGCCGCGCAGGCGGTGAGCAATCTGGCTGGCCAGACGGCCAAGCACCTTATCGGTCGCATCGACGACGTACCAGTCGTGCTTGACCTCATGGGGCTTTGCGGAAAACGTACCCATTTCAACTTCCTTTTGAGTTTCTTGGAAACCTTGTTGTTGTAGCTTTGGCCGAGGGGACAAGCCCAAGCGAACGACCAAAGCAAGACACTCCCCGACTTGCGGGAAGCACGCGACTATAGAACGAATGCCAAGCGCTGTCAAACAAGGGACAGCCAACGTGTGGCAGAAGGTCCGGCCGGGACGCTCCCGTGGGGGAACGTCCGGAAAAGACAAAAAAAAACGCAGCTCGGTGAGAGCTGCGCCAAGTCCACACCAAAGGAGGAGGGTGGAGGAGACACCGTTGGGATCGGTTTCGGGTCAATCACAAAACACGATCAACATGGATTGCATTATGACTATCGAGCTTGTGCAACGCAAGATCAAAAAGCCGATTTGTCAGTCAAATCTTTCTATCCCGAGATAAGTCTTGCTTATGTAATGTATCAAGATGTAATGCCTTAATTTATATGGAACTTTTCGGCATTCATTTTATCGCGGCAAGCCTGCTGCTCCAGCCACGATATTCGTGCAAAACCGATATGAGCGGACATATTATCGCATTGCAGCATATGCTCGAAAGCTACCGTTACCTCATTCTGGTAATTATCTGCGGCGCGGGCATGTTTTGTGCCCGTCGGTACGTAATTGTCATGCCGCCTCGCTATCGACGGCGCGTCCTGCGCTGCGAGCGGCATCTGCCCCACGGCGGGCGAGCGCATCGGCCCGCTCGTTCTCAACATGCCCTGCATGACCGCGCACCCACAGCCATTGAATCTGGTGCCTTGCCGCGGCTTCATCGAGCGCTCGCCAGAGATCTTCATTCTTGACCGGTTTCTTGTCGGCTGTCTTCCAGCCCCGAGCTTTCCAGCCGTGAATCCACTCCGAGATCCCTTTCTGCACATATTGGGAATCGGTATGCAGACGAACCGATACGGGGCGCTTGAGCATATTGAGCGCCCGGATGACCGCCATCATCTCCATGCGATTGTTGGTCGTCTGCGGCTCTCCGCCCCATAGTTCCTTCTCGGCGCCGTTGGCACGCAGGATGGCGCCCCATCCGCCCGGCCCCGGATTTCCGCTGCAGGCGCCGTCGGTAAAGATGTCTACTTGGTCCACGTGTGATCAAAGAGAAGGAATCAGAAGGCCGGCAAGACTAGCGCGGGCCGGCGCCGCTGCCAATGCGCCAGCACGAAGAAAATTCAGCGGGGCGAAGGGTTACGCGACCGCTGCGCCACGGGCACCATGGCTTTCTTGCGGCTGTCGGCCTCGCGCCACGATGGCGTGATGAGCCGCATCCCTTGTACGCGCTTGATGGCCTGGATCATGTAAGCGCCGCCGGCAAAGGGCCACCAGCGATCGCCCGCGGCATCCATGAACGACCAGCGCCGCAGCCATGGTTCGGTGCTCACAGGCGGGGCATAGCAGCCGAAGGCGCCGGCATGGGTCTCAAAGCTGAGCAGGCTCAGCCAGTCCTTGAGGCGAGGCACCGACAGATACTGGCCCACCCACGGCATCTGCCCGAGATTGCCCGCAAGACCGCGACGCAGCCCCCACAGGCTGAACGGATTGAAGCCGGAAATGATCACGCTGCCTTCCGGCACAAGCACACGCTCCACTTCACGGAG
Source organism: Uliginosibacterium sp. sgz301328 (assembly GCF_041807905.1). Lineage (NCBI taxonomy): Bacteria > Pseudomonadati > Pseudomonadota > Betaproteobacteria > Rhodocyclales > Zoogloeaceae > Uliginosibacterium > Uliginosibacterium sp. sgz301328. The sequence goes on along the minus strand of NZ_JBGVSA010000012.1, from coordinate 20,387 downwards.
AATCTGATGCGGCAGATCGGCGAATTCCAGCACGTGGGGCAGCACCACGAGATCCAGGCTCTGCGTCTCGAAGGGCAACTCCGTTGGAGCACAAAGCACGGCGCCCCCCTCCTCCGACGCATGAAAGCGCAGGGGCATGCGGTTGTTGCGCAGGAAGTCGTGGCCCGGCAAGCCGACCTGCACGGCGTTGTAGCCGAACACATCGGCCACCACCAGATCGAACTTGTGCTGCTCCCATGCCAGCAAATATTGGCCACGGGGCGTGTCGAGCCACTCTTCAAAGGCTTGCATCAACATAGGCGTATTGGCGCGGGCATCAGATCGCCATGATGCGCCCTTTCGAGCGCGCCCTTACAATGAATGGATGAGAATTGTCCCCATCCCCGCTTTCCGCGACAACTACATCTGGGCCTTGTGTGCCGATGGCCGCTGCGCCGTCGTCGATCCGGGCGAGGCGGCACCCGTCATCGCCTTCATGGAACGCGAAGGCCTGTCACTGGCAGCCATCCTGGTCACACATCGTCATAACGACCACGTCGGCGGCGTACTGGACCTGCTCGCCCGGAGCCCGGGCGTTCCCGTCTTCGGGCCTGCTGCCGAACCGATTCCTGGCCGTGCCCATGCGCTGGTCGACGGCGACACCGTTGATCTGGATTCGCTCGGACGCTACCGCGTGATGGACGTTCCGGGCCACACCGAAGGCCACATCGCCTATGTCGGCGAAGGCGCACTCTTTTGCGGCGACACACTGTTTGCGGCGGGGTGTGGAAGGCTGCTCGGCGGGACAGCGCCGCAGCTTCACGCGTCACTGGCCCGGCTGGCATCGCTGTCCGGCGAGACACGCGTGTACTGCGCCCACGAATACACCCTCTCCAACCTGCGCTTTGCACGGACGGTCGAGCCCGACAACCCTGCCCTCCTGGCCCGACAGCAAGCCTGCGCGGACCTGCGAGAACGTGGTCTGCCTACCGTTCCTTCCACGATCGATCAGGAACGGGCCACCAACCCCTTCCTGCGCAGCAGGCAACCGGCTGTCAGGGCAAGCGCTGAAAATCATGCGCAGGCCGCCCTCGAAGACGACTTGGCGGTATTCACCGCGCTGCGCGCCTGGAAAGACAATTTCCAGGGTTGATGACTCGCCGGGCGGTTGCCGCCCATCCGCAGATTTGATGCAGAAAGACCACACTCGGCGCATGTTTGGCTAGAATGCGGCATCCTCAGAATTCCGGCCCACGCGAATGAAACCCTATTTTCGCCTCATAGGAGTCACCGCGTTGCTGTGGGGCTCCGCCCATGCCGCGGAAGTGACTGCTGCAGCCAGTGCAATCCCGGCCAACGCCACTGGAGCCTTGAGCTCGTTCCTGGCGGCCAATCCCGCTCCCGCCGACGTACCCGTCAAACCGGCGCGAATCGAAACCCTTGACCTGACCAGTCAGGATGCGGACATCTGGTCGCGCATGCGCAAGGGTTTCGGCATGGCCGACCTGGACAACGACCTCGTCCAGACCCATGAACGGTGGTATCTGTCGCATCCGCAAGCGCTTAAGAACACGCTCGAACGCGGCGGCAAGTACCTCTTCCATATCGTCAGCGAACTCGAAAAGCGCGGCATGCCGACCGAACTGGCACTGCTGCCGATGGTCGAGAGCGCGTACAACCCGATGGCCCAGTCGCCAGCCAAGGCCGTCGGCCTGTGGCAGTTCGTACCATCGACCGGCAAGGACTTCAATCTGCAGCAGAACTGGTGGGTCGATGAGCGTCGCGACATCGTTGCCTCCACCAACGCCGCGCTGCAGTACCTGCAGGCCATCTACGAGATGCACGGCGACTGGCAACTGGCGTTGGCCTCGTACAACTGGGGCGAAAATGCGGTTGCCCGTGCCATTGCCAATAACAAGGCAGCCGGCAAGCCGACCGACTACAACAGCCTCACCATGCCGCAGGAGACGCGCAATTACGTGCCGAAGCTGCAGGCGCTCAAGAACATCATCGCCCACCCCGACCAATACAACCTCGCACTGCCCAGCATCCCCAACCAGCCGTACTTCACCACCGTCGACAAGCCGCAGGGCATTGACGTGGCGCTGGCGGCCAGGCTGGCAGAAATGCCGGTGAGCGAATTCCTGTCGTTCAACCCCAGTTACAACCGCCCGGTCATTCCCGGTAGCCAGACTTCGCCGCTAGTGCTGCCGGTGACGAACGCTGCGCGTTTCCAGGCCAACCTGGCAAACCACGACGCGCCGCTGGTCAGCTGGCAGACCTATGCCCTGCCCCGCAGCGCGCGGATCGAAGAAGTCGCCCGCCAACTGCACATGGCCGTGGATTCGCTGCGTTCCGCCAATGGTTTGCCCGCCCGCGCGCGCCTCGCCGCCGGCTACATCCTGCTGATCCCTTCGGCAGCCGCCGAGAATCTGCAGAACGCGATCAAGGCGGTGCTGCCTGAACGTGAAGAACGTGCGGTATCGGTCAAGGAAAATACCCCGCGCAGCGGCGTGACCCCCACCAAGACCAAGGCACGTCCAGTCAAGGCCGCCAAGCCCGTCAGCCACCGCCGATAAAGCGTTTCGCGCTATTGGCGTCACGACAGAGCCGCGCTATCTTGCGCGGCTCTCGTCTTTTGAGCCCTGCCTTTTCATGTCGCCACCGCCACGGCTCGCCGAACTGACACGCTTTGCACTGCTCGAAGACAATCTCGCTGCGGAACCGCGCGCGGCACTTCTTCACGGCGCATGCGAATACCTGCGGTGCGAATGGCCACACGATCCACGCTCGAGCCTGGAACGCATCGAGCGCTGGCAAGCCGAGGGGTGGTACGTAGCCTTCGCAGGGCATTTCGAACTCGGCTATGCACTGGAGCCTCGTTTACAGACGCGATTGGTCAACGGGCAGTGCCTGCTGGAGGCATGGGCCTTTGCAGAACGCACCGAGCTCAGCGGCGCGGCGCTGGCGCAATGGTGGGCGGAGCAGCTCGCCACACTCACACCGCAAGCCGCCGAAGCCGGTCTGCTCATGCTGAAGCCGGGTGTCGATCAATCCACCCATGAGCAGCGCATCCAGCAAGTGCTGGATTACATCGACGCGGGCGATTGCTACCAGGTGAACCTCACCTTTGCGTGGCACGGCCAGGCCTTTGGGAGTCCGATCGCGCTGTTCTCGCGTTTGCGTGACGCGCAGCCCGTCGAATATGGCGCGCTGATTCGCGACGCTGACCATTGGATTCTGTCTCGCTCGCCGGAGCTTTTTGTCGCAAGGCGTGGGGACCGCCTCGCCTGCAAACCCATGAAAGGCACCGCGCCCCGTCACGACGACGTCGTGCGGGATGCCGCCAACGCTGCCGCTCTGGCAGCGTCGGACAAGAACCGCGCCGAAAACCTGATGATCGTCGATCTCATCCGCAACGATCTCGGCCGCCTGGCACCCGCCGGTGGCGTACACGTGGCGCGATTGTTCGAGCTGGAGCGCTACGCCACCGTGTACCAGCTCACCTCGACGATTCTTGCCGAACCCGTCGACCGCTCACTGAGCGAAGTGCTCCGCGCGCTGTTCCCCTGTGGCTCCGTCACGGGCGCGCCGAAGATCCGGGCCGAAGAAATCCTCAACGATCTCGAAAGCGGGCCACGCGGCATCTATTGCGGCGCCTTGGGCGAGTTGCTGCCGGGCGGCGATTTTGCGCTCAACGTACCCATCCGCACGCTCACACTGAAGGGGGACGCCTGCCGCCTCGATACGGGTGGCGGCATCGTGGCTGATTCCGTTCCGGCCGATGAATTTGCCGAATGCATCGACAAGGCCCGCTTCACGCACGTATTGACTGAAGGCATCGGTCTGATCGAGACGATGCGCTACGACGCCACCACGCGGAGCATCCCTCTGCTCGAACGCCATCTCGCACGACTCACCGCCTCGGCCCACGCGCTGCACTTCGTACTGGACACGGACGCCCTGCGCGACCGTGTTGGCGAATTGTGCGGGACGCTGACGGTAGACAGCCGCGTCCGCCTGCAATTGGCCCGCAATGGGAGCGCCACATTTACCCACGCACCGCTCGATGCCCTCACCGGACCACAGACAGTCAGCCTCGCGCCCTTCGCGCTCAACGCGGCCGACGCCCGGTTGCGCCACAAGACCACCGCCCGTGTCTTCTACGATCGCGCACTACGCGACGCGATGAGCGCCGGGCATTTCGACGTACTGTTCTTCAATGCGGCGGATGAGCTGTGCGAGGGCGCTCGCAGCAATGTCGTCGTCGACATCGACGGGCACCTGTACACGCCTCCGCTCAAATGCGGACTGCTGCCGGGCGTGATGCGCGCAAAGCTGCTGGACGATGGGGTCGTTCAAGAACGAACCCTATCGCGCGCGGCGCTGTTCGATGCAAATCGCGTATGGGTCGTCAACGCGTTGCGCGGGATGGTTCCGGTCGTCGTCGCGGGCCGCGATTAGCGCCCACCGCACTGGCTACAGTCCGTTGCGTTCCACCAGCCAGGCGTCGAAGGTTTCCGCTGTCATGGGCTTGCCGAAGTAGAAGCCCTGCATGTAATCGCAGCCCAGCTCCAGCAAGGCATGCTTCTGCGCCTCGTTCTCGACGCCTTCGGCCAGCACTTCGACACCGCGACTACGGGCCAGCATGATGATGCTGGCCACCACCGCGCGATCGCTGGACGAACGCGCGACGTCCGCGACAAAGCTGCGGTCGATCTTGATGAGATCGGCCGGCATGCGCGTGAGTTGCTGCAGCGACGAGAATCCCGTGCCGAAATCGTCGATGGCAAAGCGCACACCCATCGCGCGCAATGCCGCCAATCGCGTGCTGAGCGCCTCGTGAGCCTCGAGCCCGACCGATTCGGTGATCTCCAGCGTCAGGTCGACGGCCGGAACATCGGCCAACTGAAGTGATGCGCGCAGGCGATCGACAAACTCGTCCGAGCGCAGTTGCACGGGTGAGATATTCACCGACATGCGCAACATGCCCAGCCCGCGGCTGCGCCAGTCCGACATGCGCTCCAGCGCCTCTTCGAGAACCCATTGACCGAGCTCGTTGATCATGCCGGTGCGTTCGGCCAGTGGAACGAAGCGCTCGGGCGAGATCATCTCGCCATAGTCGCCGCGCCACCGCAGCAACGCCTCGACACCGAGCACCTCGCCGGTACGGCCGTTGACCTGCGGCTGATAGTGCACCGCCAGTCCGCGACGGAAGTCGATGGCAGCGCGCAGGTTGTGCAGCAAGGCGACGCGATCGCGGACTTCCTCCGACATCGCACGCGTAAACACGCTGCTCGTCACGCCGCCCGCCTGCCGCGCTTCGTTGAGCGCCAGATTGGCGCTGCGCAACAGTTCCGCCGCACTGTCGTGACCGTCGCCCGCACGCACGATGCCAAGGCGCACCTGCACCGAAAGTGCATGACCATGGACGAAGAACGGGGCTTCAAAAGCGTGCCGGATGACATCCGCATCGATGTGCGTGGGGTCGCCATACATGGCAAATGCGTCGCCTGAAATGCGCGCAATGATGACCTGCACGCCAACCGTCGCCCGCAAGCGCTTGCCGACCGCCATCAGCAAGGCGTCGCCACAACGATGGCCGAGCGCGTCGTTGATGTCCGAGAAGCGCACGATGTCCGCGATTGCCAGGCAGTGCGCCGCAGGTCGATCCGCCAGCAGGATCTTGTCGACGTCTGCCACGAAACGCGCGCGATTGGGCAGACGCGTCAGCGGATCGAAGAAAGCAAAGAAATCCAGCCGCTCGAAAAGATCGACGTTCTCGAAACCGGCCGAGATGCTGGTGGCGAACACATTGAGCAGGCGGCGCTCCACGTCGGACAGCATGCGTCCGGCATCGAAGCACGCGACGGCATCGCGCGTCATGCTGCCCAGCCACAGCGTCACGACCGGGCCATCGACCACCACCGTTCGCGCCGCGCGACAGCGTCGCACTGCACGGATGAGCGTACCGTCGCCGCTCTGTTCGACGTAGCGCTCCTGGCTGCCTGCAAAACGTCCCGTGGCGCAGATCACGCGCAGCATCGAAGCGCTCGCATCGTCATCGACCGAGTCGCCCGCGCATACCGCGCCATTCGAAGGACAGCTCAGCAACTGGCCGAGTCGTTCCAGCAACATGCTGGCGAAAGCGTGCGAGGAACGGACGCGGAACAGCTCGGTCGCCGAGCGCACGATGAGCGACAGGCCACGATTGTTCACCACCGCGGCTTCGAGCTGCGCGTAGGCACGGATCGCCGCCGTCAGCGTGGTGATGAGCCGCGTCTGTGTCAGTTCGGATTTGGTGCGGTAGTCGTTGATGTCGAAGCGGCGGATCGCATCCAGCTCCGGCGCGTAGCCGGGTTGCCCGGTACGCAGCACGATGCGCAGGGTATTGAGGCCGATTTCTTCGCGGATCGTCTGCACCAATGCCAGGCCGGCATCCGGCGTTTCCATCACCACGTCGAGCAACACCACAGCGATGCCCGGTTCGCGCATCAATATCTGGCGCGCCTCGGCGGCGCTGCGGGCGGTCAGCAGTTCGAGCCCGCACCCATCGATGTCGATGCCGCGCAGCGCGAACGCCGTCGCGCGGTGCACCTCATCGTCGTCGTCGACCATGAGCACGCGCCAGCGGAACCCACCGTCGGAATACGCGGGAATGTCGGGGAGTTCGTCCTCTTCGAGGAAAAGCAGCGGGTCGTCCGCGACCTCTGGCGCCTCTTCAGGCACAGAGGCCGGCGTGTCGCCGCTCATGTGCGCAGCCCTGCACGGTCGAAGAACAACATCGGGTCCGGCTGCATCGCGTCACGCCGCCCTGTCGCAGAAGCGCGCCAGCTCAATGTCCAGCGCCGTGATGCCGTTGGCGTCGTGCGTGCTCAACAGGATGTCGACGCGGTTGTAGACATTCGACCATTCAGGGTGGTGATCCAGCTTTTCGGCCATCATCGCCACCCTTGCCATGAAGGCGAACGCTGCGTTGAAATCGTCGAAACGGAAGCTGCGCTGGATTGCCTCGCGCCCCGGCACGCCGCGCCATTCGGGCAGCGTGGCAAGCGCTTCGGCCAGCTCTTCAGATGTCAGTTTGCTCGGTCTCATGTCGTGCCTCCTGTGGACGCCCCCGCTTACTCGAGCGAAAAATCCACCCTCGACGGTCTTGCCGTCTTGTTCTTCTCGTCACTGCCGAGTTGTACGGCCAGCACGAAAATCCTTTCGGCTGGCACTTTGCCCTGGTCGATCAACCAATTGCGCACGCGCTGGGCCCGCTGGTTGGCCAGCGAGCGGAGCTCTTCTTCGCCGATCTGGATGTGGTCCAGGATGAGCTTTTCCATTTCCGCCGCAGGCAGCGACTTGGAAAATCCGATCATGTTCTTCGGCTTATCGAAACGTTCGCCATCATAGACCGTTGTCAGTAGATGTGGCATTTCTTCAGCGGTGATCGGCAGATCATCGACTGCGCCGACAGACTGCCCCCGCCGCACCATTTCGTTGGCCTTGACCGCACGCATGCGCGCGTTGAGCGTCTCGCGCTTGAGGCCGGCGACGTCGGTGGCGGCATCCGCCCGCCCCGTCACCTGCAAGCGCAGTGCCGGCCGATCAAGGAGCGCCTTGGACAGCGCCTTGAGTTTTTCTTCGGCGCCCGCGGGCAGGCGCGACTCGCCCGGCGCGAATTCGATGTACGACAGTTCTTCGGGGTTGCCGCCGCTGAACACCGATCCGAGCAACGAGAACGGCGCGGTCACCGCCTTGCCGATGAGATTGACGATCACTCGAACGATCAAGCCGCCGACGCTGAATTCCGGGTCATCCAGCGTTCCGCTCACTGGCAGGTTGATGTCGATGACGCCATTGCGATCCTTGAGCAGGGCAACGGCCAGCAACACCGGCAGCTTGGTGGCGGTCGGGCTGTCGACGTGCTCGCCGAAAGTGAGCTGGTCGATATAGACCTGGTTCTGTGCGGTCAGCTTGCGTTCGCGAATCTGGTAGTCCAGCTTCATCGACAGCTTGCCCTTGTCGATGCCATAGCCGACGTACTTCACCGCATAGGTCGACACGCTCGTGAGGTCCACATCATCGACCTGCGCCTTGATGTCGAGGTAGCGATCCTGCCTGAAAGGATTTAGCTCACCCACCACCGCCACGGGCGCGGCGTGGTCCACGGCCGCCTTCAGGTCGAGCTTGGCCACCGAAGCCTGATCGGACGACAGTCCCGATAGCGTGCCGTTCACCTCGGTAAGGTTGGCGTCGAAATTCGGGCGTACCAGTCGGTCACTGTAGTTGATGTTGCTGTCGGTGATCGCGATGCGGTCGATGCGCACCTTGATCGGCTGGGACGGTGGCGCCACGGTGGTGCTGCCCGAGCTGGTGGCCGGGGCCGGCTCCACCTTTTGCTCGGGCTGGTTCGCATAGCCTTCCATCGGCTGCGCCACTTCACGCAGATTGATGTTGCCGTCGGCGCTCAGGATCAGGCGCGAATACGCAGCATCCAGACGGATTTCGCTGGCTTCGACGCTCAGCGGTGACAGACCGGTCCGCAGGCGCGTGACCTGCAGATTTTTCCAGCGCACGAAATCGGTGTTGTTGACACGGTCCAGTGAATTGAACCCGGTGACGCTGACATCCCCCGCAAAGGCAACTTGCGGCGCATCCGACTTCGTCAGATCGAAGTCCACGGTGCCCTTTACGTTGGCACGCCCCTGTGTGATCAGCACACGATATTCGCGATCCACATAGGGCTGCGCGGCCAGCAGATTGATGTTGCGCAGGTCCACGGCCATGCGCCCCTTGGCCGGTTGCGGCTGCACGTTGCCCGTCATCTGGATCGACCCGGTGTTGTCCGACCGGGCCTTGAAGGCGATCGACACCGGCTTCTTGCCATCGGTGGCGTATTCGCCGACTTCGAGCCCGATGCGATCCAGAAGGGTCACGACGCGCGTTGTGCCGTACTGGTTGTCAAAGCGCAGCGCCCAGTTGTCGATACGGGTGCTGCCCACGCGCACTTTCCACGGCTGGGCGGGCGCGCTGCTGGCGGCGGCCGGGGTCTGCTTTTGCGACTGTGGCCACATGGTGAGAATGTCGAAGTCGCCATTGCGGGCGCGTCCGACCTCCCACTGCGCATCGCGACTGCTGACACGGTCGACCGAGAATTCTCGCTTGGCAGGCGCCACGGCGAGACCTTCCAGCGCCAGCTCGGCCAGCTTGAGCGTTGGACGGCGGCTGTTGCGCGCCGCGACATTCACGTCACTGACGCGCAACTTGCCTTCGTGCAGCGCAAAGCCGGCGTCCTTGCCTTCAGGGACGAAACTGAACGCACTGCTCGCCTCCACCATGCCGCCGATGGCAACGTCGCCTGCCGCGTCGGCGAAGTACGGCCGATACCGATCGACGTTGGCGCCGGCGAGCGCGAACTTGCCGTTGGTCTTGAAGTGGGCATCGAAGCTGCCGTCGATGCTGAGCGTCTCGCCCGCATCGGACTGAGCCTTCAGGCTGACGACAGCCGGCGCTGCCTGGGGCGAGAGATCGAACCCCTTCAGGCTCGCTTCGAGTTTGCCGAGCGTCGCATTGAATCCCTTCGGCACCGCCTCGTCGTGCCAGCGGACTTCGCCATTGGCGATGGCGACCTCGCCCACGTGGATTTTCGGCGCCGGCGCAGGTTTTGCGTCGGCGGCCGGCTTGGCTGGCGCTTTTCCTTTGCCGCCCAGCCCCGCCAGATTGATACTGCCGTCGGAACGACGGCTGACGGCCAGTTGCGGTCCATCGAGCGCTACGCGCGCAAGGTCGAGCTCCAAGGGCTGAGCGAGCGGCGCCAGGCGCTTGATGTCGATGGCGAGCTTGTCGAACGCCAGCAATTGCGCGCCGCCAGGTTCGTCGATACGCGCATCGGTCACATCCAGCCTGCCGGAGAGAACCAGCGTCTGTCCGCCTTCATGCGGCTGGGTCCACACGGCGTCGATGTCGACGCCCAGCTTGCCCTGGCGAATCTTTACCGGCAGCGAATCAGGCGCGTAGGCCAGGTACTGCGACACCTCGAACGGCGCCAGCGCAAGCTTGATATCTGCCTCGCGCCGATCGGCGAACGGACGCGCCCGCCCGGCCAGGGTCAGGCGAGAGCCATTGACGACAGCGTCGAGCTTGGGCTGGACGTAGGTTTCGACCTTCGCCGGCATGTTCGATACAAAAGGCACGCCGATGTCGATGTGCTCGACGAGGTGTTTGACGCCGCTGACGCGGTCATCGATGCTCACGCGGCCTTCATGCAGTTCGATATTGTTGAGCGAGAAACGAACCGGCTCGCCCGTATCGGGCGACTTGGGACGCGCGTTGATGCGATCGACGATATCGGAAAAGTTGTAGCGGTTATCCGGCAGCCGTACGAGATGGACGTCCAACTGCTCGATCTGGACCCGCTCGAGGACGGGGCCGCGAAAGATCGAACTCAACTGAAGATTGGCGTAGGCGCGGCCGAGCTTGACGAAGTCAGCCTTGCCGTCGGGTTCCGCGATGCGCAGGCCATCCACCGCGGCACTGAGCATCAACGGGTTGAACGACACGCGTTCGACGGTGACGGTACGGCCCAGCAGCTCGGTCAGTTGTTTCTGTGCCTGCCACTTGGCCAAAGGCGGCACGGCCAGGAAGCCGATCACCACCAGTACGACGAATATCCCGATAGCCCACAGGGCGATGCGAGCAGCCTTCGCACGGCGTCCTGCGGGAATGCGAGAAAGAAGCTTGCGCGGTTCGCTCAGGTCGATCATCGGAAAAGACTACCAGCGCTTACGGATTCAGTGAAGTCATAGCATCAACAGCGCGCCTTTCGGAAGACGGGCTTTCCAGCGCTGCAAAGCGTCATACAGGCGTCACACGCAGCCGTTAGCGTGCCGATCCATGATCACTATCCATGCGGCGTGATATGCCGCGAGTCCGCTCGATCTTCCTGTCCGACATTCATCTCGGCACGCGGGGCTGCCAAGCCGACAGCCTTCTGGATTTCCTCCGACATTTCGATTCGGAATATCTCTACCTCGTTGGCGACATCATCGATTTCTGGGCGATGAGCCGGAGCATTCACTGGTCGCGCCACCAGAACACGTTCGTACAAAAGGTGCTGCGCCGGGCACGCAAAGGGGTGAATGTCATATTCATTCCCGGCAATCATGACGAAGCGCTACGCGAATACTGCGAAAGCGCGTTCGGCGACATCGTCCTCAGGTGCGAGGACGTTCACGTCACCGCCGATGGGCGCCGCTTTGCCCTGCTCCACGGCGACGAATTCGATCAGGTCACGCGCTACCACAAATGGGTCGCCGTGCTGGGGGACGTCGCCTACAACCTGCTGGTGCGCATCAATACGTGGCTGTCGCTGGTCCGCCGCACGCTGCGCATGCCCGGTTACTGGTCGTTGGCGGGTTACGCCAAACGCAGGGTCAAGAAAGCGGTGAGCTTCATCTTCGATTTCGAAGACTGCGTCGTGCGCGGCATGCGCGAACGTCAGGTCGACGGCGTCATCTGTGGCCACATTCACGCCGCAGCCATCAAGGAGATCGGCGGCATCACCTACGTCAACTGCGGCGACTGGGTCGATAGCTGCACAGCCATCGTCGAACACTTCGACGGCCGACTGGAACTGATCGACTGGCGCCAGCATGCTCCGCTCTACGCGGATTCGCCTGACGATGTCGATGCTGCGCCTGCCCCCGTCGCGCAAGCCATGGCGTGATCCTTCGCCTTATTTCATTGCCACAAATTCAACGGCATGAGCGCCCAGGTCGGGCCATACCCGGCCAAGAAGCGTCCGTCCACTGATCCTCCGCTGAAACGCACCCCACCCCGATCTTCACGCCCGGGGGTTGTGCGTTGTCTTCGTTCGTACCCCGCGCTCCGCCATCTGCCGCATTGCAACTTGACCACCGGTTGGCGACCGTTACCATCCACGCCCATGCTGCTCCGCAACCATTCCGGCTTCACGTTGATCGAACTGCTCGTCACGCTGGCCATCCTCGGCTTGCTGGCGACCATCACCGTGCCCCTCGCGCAAGTGTCGCTCCAGCGTCACAAGGAGCAAGAACTACGCATCGCGCTGCGCGAGATCCGCACCGCGCTGGACGACTACAAGCGCGCTTCCGAGCAAGGCATCATCGCCACGACGGTCGGGGGCAGCGGATACCCGAAGACGCTCGACGATCTCGTCACCGGCGCAAAGGATCAGCGCAACGCTGCGGGACGGCGCGTGTACTTCTTGCGCCGCGTACCGCGAGACCCGTTTGCCGACGACCCGTCCGTGCCCGACGTCGCCACCTGGGCGCTGCGTTCGTACAGCAGCGATGCCGAAAATCCGCGCGAGGGCGAGGACGTCTACGACGTCGCATCGAAGTCCGAACTCATCGGACTCAATGGCGTGCCCTACCGCAAATGGTGACGGCGGATCGCATGCGGCGGCCGGCCGGCTTTACCTACATCGGGCTGCTCATCCTGCTGGCCGTCATCGGGCTCGCCGCCGCGGCCACGGTGCAGGCCGGTTCCATCGCACAACGCCGGCAGGCCGAAGACGAACTGATTTTCGTCGGCCTGCAATTCAAGAAAGCGCTGCGCGCCTACTACGAATCCACGCCAGCCGGCTCGGCGATGACGGCCCCGCGCAAGCTTGAAGACCTGCTGCGCGACCCACGCTATCCCTTCACGCGGCGCTACCTGCGCAAGCTGTACGACGACCCGCTCACCGGCTCCAGCGACTGGGGAATCATCCGCAGCGGAGATGGCGGCATCGTCGGCGTCTATAGCGAAAGCCTCGACAAGCCGATCCGCATGGCCAACTTCCCCGACGAGCTCTTCTACTTCGAGGGCAAGAAGAGCTACCACGACTGGGTATTCGTCTACGGCGTCGTGTGCCAGAACAGTGGCTGCGAGTTGCCGCCGCAGAACGCCTTCGGCCCCTGAACGACGCTTTCCGCTTGGCAAGCGCGGGCGAGGTCGGCAAGAATGCGCGCCGACCACGAACCCTCCCGAGGCAACTCCATGAGCAGTTACCCGCAATTGCGCTTCGGCGTCATCGGCATCGACCACCGTCACGCCTACGACCAGGTCGGCAGCCTGCTGCGCGCCGGTGCCCATTGCGTCGGCTTCTACAGCGCGACCGAGCCGAAGACACTCGCAGGATTCACCGAACGCTTTCCGGACATCCCGCGCGTCGACGATCCCGCCCGCCTGCTTGAAGACCCGTCGATCCATCTCATCGTCAGCGCCGCCATCCCCGACGAGCGCGCCGATGTCGGCATCAGCAGCATGCGGCACGGCAAGGATTTCATGGCCGACAAGCCCGGCGTGACCACGCTCGAACAACTCGAACGCGTGCGCGCCGTGCAACGCGAAACAGGTCGCATCTACACCATCAACTTCACCGAGCATTTCGAGGTACGCGCCGTCACACGCGCCACCGAGCTCATCCGCGCAGGCGCCATCGGCCGCGTGATCCATACCGTGGGGCTGGGGCCGCACCGCTTCAATCGTCACCTGCGCGACACGTGGTTTTTCGACCCGCGACGCTATGGCGGCATCCTGTGCGACATCGCCTCGCACCAGATCGAGCAGTTCCTGCACTTCACGCAGGCGACGGACGCTCGCATCGTCGCTGCGCGATGCGGCAACGTGGCACATCCGCAAGACCCGGGATTCGAGGACTTCGGCGAAGTCATGCTGGCGCACGACACCGCCAGCGCCTACATCCGTGTGGACTGGTTTACGCCCGACGGACTCGCCACCTGGGGCGACGGCCGTCTGACCATCGTCGGCACCGACGGCTACATGGAGCTGCGCAAGTACATCGACATCGCCGGACGTGCCGGCAAGGATCACCTGTTCCTCGTCGACGGCAAGGGTACGCGCCACATCGATTGCTCGGACGCGGCCCTGCCCTACTACAGCGACCTCACCCGCGACATCTTCGAACGCACCGAGACCGCCATGCCGCAGGCGCACTGCTTCAAGGTCTGCGAACTGGCATTGACTGCACAGGCCGTGGCGGAAAAGTTGAAGCCCGCAATGTAAGGGCGTCGCGCCCGCGTGAGACCCGCGCCGCTCGGCCTGTCGGAGCGCGCCGACGGCGTCATGCAGATTCGCCGACATGCAAGCCCCAAGTCGGCGCTTAGCATGGAATCGTCGTCCCGCCGCCGGTGGGGCCCGCATATGAAGGAGAACGACATGCTGATTCGGACCAGAACCCTGCCGAGCGCCTCGCAATCCCTCAGCGACGCCGCGGCCTCGCTGCAGGCTGCTGCCCACGCCGTGCAGGCAACTACTTCGGAACGCCTGGTGGCCGCCCGCAGCGCGGTCAATCGCTCGGCCCTGAGCGCGCAGGCGTATGTTCACGAAAATCCTTGGCGCATCGCTGGCGCAGCGGCCGGTCTGGGACTTCTGGCCGGCGTACTCCTGGGCGCCGGCCGCCGTCATCTGTAAGGCCAAGCCCCCGTCAGCAAAAACCCCGCAGTGCGGGGTTTTTTGTTGCGGCGTTGAATGAGCGATACCCGTTCAGCGCAGAGTGGTCGCGTTCTGGCCGACGTCGGTATTGCGGGTCGAGTGCGTGTCGTGGACGAGGTTGTCGATGTCGAAGCCGTCTTCACGCGCCCGCACCAACAAACGGTGCAGCACGCTCGACGTCAGTTCGGGTTCGCGCGACAGAACCCAGAGGTATTTCCGGTCAGGGGTACCGACCAGCGCATAGCGATACGCTGAATCGAGTTCGAGAATCCAGTAGTCGCCCTTGGTAAAGGGCAGCCACGATAGCCATTTCGGCAGGAAGCTGACATCGAGCTGCCCGATACCCGGCTCGACCACCTCGGCAACGCCGCGCGCTTCGTCGACGGCGCCGCCGGCGTCGCGACAGCGATTGACGACGGTGATGCGCCCATCCGCGCGGGCGGCGTATTCGGCCGTCACGTCGGAGGCGCAATCGCGCTGGAAGCGATTGGGTAGCCGCACGATCTCGTACCATTTGCCGACGTACCGCTCCACCTGGAATCCCACGACGGGCATCAGCGGGGCGTCATCTTCCTCGGCGGCCGAGCCTGACACAGGCAACCACATCAGCGCGCCGCACGCGACCGTCGCCAGCGTGGCGGCGCACCAGATGCGCAGTTCGCTCGTCAGCATGATGCCTCCACGCCGATTTCACCGAAAAAGGCCGCCCGAACGGCGGCCGATGCCATGTTGGCCTGCGTCATCCGCGGCGCCCCATCAGCAGCGAGACAACTGTCAGGACCAGGAACACGACGAAGAGAATCTTGGCGATCCCGGCCGCACCGGCAGCGATGCCGCCGAAGCCGAACAGGGCCGCCACGAGGGCGATGATGAGAAAAACCACAGCGTAGTGCAGCATGATGTCTCTCCTTGCCGGATCGCCTCAGCCGGGGCCACGGCGATCAATGGGAATCTAGACCAGCACCGGATCGGCGACTGTAGTCGCCACCGGCCCCACCGTGTCGGCGTCCGCCGACACGGCATGGTGCGGGTTGGGCCCGCCTTACGAACCGTAACGGCTACGAACGTCGCTCAGACAATTGGTCTTGGCGTCGCCCGCAAGGCGGTCACACTTCTCCTTGGCCAGGTCGCGCTCTGCGTCGCGTTTCTTGTTTGCGGCCTGTTGATCGGCCTTGGCCGCGGTCGCGTTCTCATCGCGACGGGCGTCGGCCGTCTTGCGACTGGCTTTGGCATCAGCCTTGGCCTTCTCCTCGGCCGTCTTCGCGGCCTGCACACATTCGTCCTTGGCCTGTCCGGCCTTGTCGTCGCAACGTTCCTTGGCGACGCTGTACGTGGCTTCGGCACGCGCGACCTGAGCGTCGTAGCGAGCCTTCTCGGTACCCTTGGTCGCCGCTTCCAGGTCGGCGAGTGCAACCTTGCGGTTGGCCTTGGCCTCTTCGACGCAGACGTCCTTGCCGTTGCCGGACAAGGTATCGCACTGCTTCTTGGCAGCGTTGTACGTATCTTCGATCTGGTTGCGCGATTGCTTTTCCTGTTCGGTGGCGGCATTCGCGGCAAAGGGCAGCACGCTCAGCGCGAGAACACAGGCAATCGCGGTAGGTTTGATTGTCTTCATGCTGGGTCTCCTGCGTAGTTGGAATCGAGCCGGCGTGGTGACTGCCGGTTGATGCCAGTATGGAGAAGCCCCAGCCGCGGACTTATCGGACGCCCGCCCGGTGGCCGTGGGATTGGCGCGGCTCGGTGGTCGGCTCCACTCCTACGCGGACGGTGCCGCCACGGGCTCCAGCGGCAGGGTGACGGTGATGGTGGTGCCCGCGCCGGGGGCCGAGGACAGGTTGAGGTCGCCACGCAGGGCGGCCACGCGTTGCCGCATGCCGCGCAGGCCGTGGCTGCGCAGGCGACGCACGTCGGTGTTGGCCATGCCACGGCCGTCGTCCGCAATGCGGATATGCAGTGTGTTTTCTTCTGCCCGGAGGCGCAGCGACACATTGCGGGCCTGCGCGTGGCGTTCGATGTTGGTGAGCGCCTCTTGCACGATGCGGTAGATCGCCACCGACTGTTCGCGCGTGAGCACCGGCAGGTCGTCGCTCAGCTCGGTCTGGATACGGACCTCGCTACGGTGGGAGAAGTCCTCCATCAGCGATTCGAGCGCCGGCACCAGACCCAGGTTGAGCAGTGCCGAGGGGACCAGCCCTTCGATGATGCGCCGCTTGAGCGCCACGCCCTGGTCGAGGTGTTCGAGTACGCGTTGCAGCTTGGCAAGCACTTCAGGGGCGAGGTCCGGCGCCTTGCGGCGGACCCACGCAACGTCCATGCGCGACGCGGTGAGAATCGCGCCCAGTTCATCGTGCAGTTCGCGCGCCAGCATCGATTTTTCTTCCTCGCGTGCGCCCTGCAGGTGCGAAGCCAGTTCCGACAGTTCTTCCGTACGCTCGCGCACGAGCGAATCGAGCCGGGCGGATTCGTCGCGTTCGCTTTCCAGTTCGCGACGCACCGAGCGCAACAACACCAGCACCAGCAGAATGTTCAGCGCCACGGCGAAAGTGACGGCCAACCGCTGGAAGCGCAGGTCGTCCTGCCAGCGGCGGGCGTGCTGATTGGTACGCGCCTCCTCCAGTTCGAGGAGCGTGTTGATGGCGCCTCGAATGCGGTCTGCATTGACCTTGCCGGCGTCAGAGTTGAGCATGGCCAGCGCCTGCTCTTCGCGGCCGGCGTCGAACAGGGTGATCGTGGCGCGAAGCTCGTTGAATTTGTCGTCGACACGCTGCTGCAGCGCGTCGATCAGCGCCAGCCGTTCGCTGTCGCCCGCGCTCATCTGGCGGATGCGTTCGATCACCTCAGGCACTCTCGGGAAGGCTTCCAGGTATGGATCGAGGTATTCGCGCCGCCGCGTGATCAGGTAGCCGCGCTGCGCGGTCTCTGCGTTGGTGGCAAGCCAGCCCAGCGTGTAGAGCTCGCGACGCAGTTCATATGAATGGCGGATCTGGGCAACGACGTCGCCCAAGCGCTCATTGCCCAGTTCGGCAATGGCGATGCACGCCACGCCGGCGATGACGCACAACGGTGCGGCAAGGCGGAACGCGGCAGCCCGGCGCAGGATGCTGCGCGGGAACTCCAATACTTCATCGCCGGCAGCGTTGGCGGCCTTGAAGGCGCCCTTGAGGCTGGCGAGCTTGCGGGGGGTCTGGTCCATCTTCTCTCCACGTAGGAGCTGTCTTACACCGTTTCTAAGCCGCTGCCTACAGGTCGCGGCAGAGCATCTCGATAATCTGCAATCGTCATCTTGCGTCATCGTCGCAGTGCCGTATATGCGACGAACACCGACAAAGGAGAACGATCATGCTGCATTACGCAGCGGTCTTCCTGGTCATCGCGCTGATCGCCGCCGTCTTCGGTTTCGGAGGCATTGCGGCCGGCGCGGCCGAGATCGCAAAGATACTGTTCTTCATTTTCATCGTACTGACGATCGTGAGTTTCATCGCCAGCCTGCTGCGCCGATGACGCCACACCCGACCCACGACGCGCGCTGAAAGGCGCGCACGCAGGAGATCAGTCATGAACATCAATGCCCAAGTTCCTTTGTCCAACCAGCGTGGCGATTTCGTCCTGGACGTGGAAACCATCCGCCAGCGCGCCCGCGACAACATGACCGATGGGGCCGTGACCTCATCGTATGGCAAGGATCGCGACATTGCCGTCCGCGTGCTGAACCAGGCGCTGGCCACGGAGATCGTGTGCGTGCTGCGCTACAAGCGCCACGCCTTCATGGCCCAGGGGCCCAATTCGGAACCCATCGCGGCCGAGTTCCACACCCACGCCTCCGAGGAACAGGCCCACGCCGACCAGATTGCCGAGCGCATCGTGCAATTGGGCGGCGAGCCGGATTTCTCGCCCATCGGGCTGCTCGACCGTAGCCATTCCGAATACGAACCGGGCAAGAACCTGCGCGACATGCTTCGCGAAGACCTCATCGCCGAGCGCATCGCCATCGATACGTACCGCGAGATGGTGCGCTGGTTCGGCGACGATGACCCCACCACCCGCAACATGCTGGTTTCGATCCTCGCCAAGGAAGAAGAACACGCCGACGACCTCAAGGACCTGCTCTCCAAAGAGTAATCCGGCGCCCCAACCCAACCGAGAAGGAGAAACGTCATGCTGAAGAAAATCATCGCTCCTGTGCTGGCTCTGATGATGATTGCCATTACCGGCTGCAACACCATCGAAGGCGCTGGCAAGGATATCGAACGTGGCGGCGAAAAGGTGCAGGACACCGCCAAGGATACCAAGCAGAAAATGTGACGCGGCGCGCCAGCGGTGTCAAAATCGCCGCTGCGCCCTGTCACCCATGCGGAGACCTCTATGACGAAACACCGCGTACTGATTGGCGACGACCACCAGATCGTACGCAATGGCATCCGGCAGCTCATCGAGGATGAGCCCGACCTGGAAGTCGGCGGAGAAGCATCCACCAGCCTCGAAATCCTGGCCACACTACGCGACGGCCACTGGGATCTCGTGTTGCTGGACATCGCCCTGCCCGATCGCAGCGGCGTCGACACGTTACGGCTGATCCGCAATCTGCACACCGACCTGCCGGTGCTCATCCTGTCCGGGTACCCGGAAGACAAATACGCCGTCAACCTCTTGCGCGCTGGTGCCAATGGCTACGTGCGCAAGGACGCCGAGCCCGAGGACATTCTGCGCGCCATGCGCGTGGTGCTCCAGGGCCGTCGCTATCTGTCGCCGGCCTTGTCCGACCTGCTGGTCAACCGGCTCGACGGCGACGCCAGCGGACCTCTGCACCACGACCTGTCGCAGCGTGAATTCCAGGTGCTGTGCCAGCTTGCCTCCGGCAAGACGGTGTCGCAGATTGCCGACGAACTGTTCCTCAGCGTCAAGACGGTCAGCACGTATCGCACGCGCATCCTCGAAAAGCTCAACATGCAGACCAATGCCGAGCTCACCTACTACGCCATCAAGACCGGTCTGATCAACTGACAATGCGTGTAGGTTTCCGTCCGATTAACGCGGCGTGTTCCATGCGGAATACTGTCTTCACGAGGAACAACTCGTGAGTGACATCGACATGAACCTATCCGCCAACAGCCCTCTTGACGCCTCTGCCTCCGCGCCCCGCCCGGCGCTCAGGCCTGTGCAGGTGCTGCTGGTGGAAGATTCGCCCGTCATCCGCGACAGCCTCATCGATCTGGTCGAATCCGACCATCGCTGCATGGTGGGCCGGACGACCGATGGCGAGACGGAAGCCCGCGCCGCACTGCAAGGGCATGACTTCCAGATCGCCATCATCGACCTGCAATTGCGCGAAGGCAGCGGCCTGAACGTATTGTCATGGCTGCAACACCAGCCGGACCCGCCGCTGCGCATCGTGCTCACCAATTTCGCCGAGCCGCGCGTACGCGCGCAATGCCTGGCTCTCGGTGCGGATTACTTCTTCGACAAGTCGCGCGAATTCGAAGAAGTCTCGACCGCCATCGACCGTTACCTCTCGACGCTGGACAACATCTGAAGGCGCCCCTCCCGGGACGCCCTTCAACAGCTCAGTTGCGCGCCGTCTCGCGCGTCACCAGCCAGATACCGCCGCACACGAGCAGCAGCGCGATACCGTTCTTCAGTTCGAAGATGCTCTCGTTCAGGAAGATCGCCGACAACACCGCGCCCGATACCGGGATGAGGAAGTTGAACGGCGCCACCATGCCGACGCGGTTGTACTTGAGCAGAATGCTCCACAGTGCGAACGCTGCCGACGACAGCGCGACCAGATACGCCAGCAACGCCGTCGACGCCACGCCAAAACCGTGCAGTTCGCCGCCCGTGGCGTAGCCCGCCACCGTCAGCGCAATGCCGCCGATGGAAAGCTGGTAACCCGTCATGACGACGGAATCCATACCCTGCGACACCTTCTTGCCGTAGATCATCCC